>CAYWNX010000086.1:0-8958 GCA_964459735.1 uncultured Dechloromonas sp.
ATCAGTGCCATCGAATCGGTCGTCGCCTTGCCGGCCTACCAGCAGCGCGTGCTGACCTGGGCGCCGGCCAGTGCCCTGAAACCGCTGGCCGCGCGCAGCGTCTTTTTCGGCTACGACTTTCACCTGGCCGAAACCGGCCCGCGGCTGATTGAAATCAACACCAATGCCGGTGGTGGCCTGCTCAATACCCGGCTGTTGATGGCGCATGACGAGTTGGCCACGGCGCAGCGCATCGAGCAGGCCTTCGTCGAGATGTTCCGTGAGGAATGGCGACTGATGCGTGGTGACTTACCGCTCAAACGCATCGCCATTGTTGACGAAAACCCGGCCGGCCAATATCTGGCGCCCGAGTTCGAACTATTCCGGCAATTGTTCGAAGCCAACGGGATTGGCTGCGTCGTTGCCGATCCCGGTGAATTCACTTGTGACGGCAATCGCCTGCTGCACCGTGGCGAAGTCATCGATCTGGTTTACAACCGGCTGACCGATTTCTCACTCGATGCTGCGGTCAACGCCAATTTGCGGGCAATTTTCGATGCCGACGGCGTGGTCGTCACACCGCATCCACGCGCCCATGCGCTCTACGCCGACAAACGTAACCTGATGCTGCTTTCGGATGAGGCGACGCTGATCGAAATCGGTGTACCGGAGGCTACCCGCAAAATCCTGCTCGCCGGCATTCCGTCCACGGTGGCGGTCAAGGCTGAGGAGGGCGAGCGTTTCTGGGCTGAACGCAAACGCTGGTTCTTCAAGATTGCCACCGGTTTCGGCAGCCGTGCCGCCTATCGCGGCGACAAGCTGACCAAGCGGGTGTTCGCGGAAATCCTGCAGGGCGGCTATATCGCCCAGGAAATCGTCCCGCCTTCCGAACATTCCGTAGTGGTCGAGGATGAATCGCAATTGATGAAGGCCGACATTCGCGCCTTTGCCTATCACGGCGCCGTGCAGATGTTCGTGGCGCGTCTTTACCAGGGTCAGACCACCAATTTCCGGACGCCGGGCGGCGGTTTTGCGCCGGTTTTCCCGGCTTGAAAGCGTAAAATTCCTCCATGAAAGTTTTCGGTATTGCCGGTTATTCCGGCTCCGGCAAGACCACCTTGCTGGAAAAATTGATTCCCCAATTCACTGCCCGCGGCCTCAAAGTCTCGGTGATCAAGCATGCCCATCACGGCTTCGACATCGACCGGCCGGGCAAGGATTCCTACCGCCACCGCGCTGCCGGGGCGAGCGAAGTGCTGCTCTCCTGCAACGACCGCTGGGCCTTGATGCACGAACGGCGGGAGGAAGGCGATGTGACGCTGGATGAACTGCTGGCCCGCATTTCACCCTGCGATCTTGTGTTGATCGAAGGTTTCAAGCAGGAACCGATTCCCAAGCTGGAAGTCTACCGCCCGGAAAATGGCAAGCCGCCGCTCTTTCCCGAACGCCCGGATATCGTCGCCATCGCGACTGATGCCGATCTCGCGACGAACTTGCCCAAGCTGCCGCTGAACGACATCGGCGCCATTGCCGACTTTGTGATGAACACTCTCCAATTGCAGGACCGCCCATGCTGAGTTTTGATCAAGCCCTGGAAAAATTGCTCGCTGCCGCGCAAGCCGTCGAGGAAGTGCGCTCGCTGCCGCTGACGGCTGCTGCCGGCCGTGTTTTGGCCGTTGCCCAGCAGTCGACCGTCGCTGTCCCGCCGCTCGATAACTCGGCAATGGACGGTTACGCCGTGCGTACTGCTGATGCCACTGTCGCCGGTGTTTGCCTGCCGGTCAGCCAGCGGATTCCGGCCGGGACGGTGGGTACTACGCTGTTGCCGGGCACGGCAGCGCGAATCTTCACCGGCGCACCGGTGCCGGCGGGGGCCGACGCTGTCGTGATGCAGGAACGCTGCGAACATGGCGAGGTTGGCAACGCCAGTGGCGTCGTCATCAACCAGGTGCCGCGCGACGGCGAAAACATCCGCCGGGCTGGTGAGGATATTTCGGTCGGCGCCGAAATTCTCAAGCCGGGTATCAAATTGCGGCCGCAAGACATTGCGCTGGCTGCATCAGCCGGTTTGCCGGAATTGCCGGTTTATCGCCGCGTCCGTGTCGGCGTCTTTTTCACTGGCGACGAACTGGTGCAACCGGGTGAGCCGTTGCCGCCGGGCGGCATCTACAACTCCAACCGTTACGCCTTGCGCGCCATGCTCGAAGGCTTGGGTTGCGAAGTGCGCGATCTTGGCACCGTCCCGGACAAGCTTGATGCGACCCGCGAAGCCTTGCGCAAGGCAGCGGCCGATAACGATCTGATTATCACCAGTGGCGGCGTTTCGGTCGGCGAGGAAGATCACGTCAAACCGGCGGTCGAAGCCGAAGGCCAGCTTGATATGTGGAAAATCGCCATCAAGCCGGGCAAACCGCTGGCCTTTGGCGAAGTCCGGCGCAGTGTCGAGAACGGTGGCGGCAAGGCCTGGTTCATCGGCCTGCCCGGCAACCCGGTGTCGGCCATTGTGACCTTCATGATCATGGTGCGGCCTTTCGTGCTGCGCTTGCAGGGCGTCAGCAACGTAACGCCGCGTGCTTTCAATCTGCGGGCCGATTTCGACTGGCTGCGCCCGGATGTTCGTGCCGAATTTCTGCGTGCCCGGATCAACGACAACGGCGGCGTCGAGCTCTACCCGAATCAGGGGGCCGGCGTTGTCACCTCCTTGTGCTGGGGCGATGGCCTGGTCTGCAACAAGCCGGGCCTGGCCATCAACCGGGGCGACAGCGTGCGCTTCGTGCCTTTTAGCGAGCTACTGTCGTGAGCGTCAAAATTCTCTATTTCGCCAGCCTCAAGGAATCCCTCGGTATGGCAGGCGAATCCGTCGAACTGCCGGCGGACGTGACGACCGTTGGCGCGCTGCGCGACTGGCTGGTCACGCAGGGCCGCGAAAAACTGGCCAGCGCCAAAAATCTGCGCTGCGCCGTCAATCAGGACATGGCCGGGCTCGATGCGCCGGTCAGCGAGGGCGATGAAATCGCCTTCTTCCCGCCCGTCACCGGCGGTTAAACAGGAAATTTATGTCTATTCAATGGTTCCCTGGGCACATGACCCAGGCCCGCAAGAAGGCCGCCGAGACGCTCGCCATGACCGATGTCGTCGTCGAGGTGCTCGATGCCCGCCTGCCGCAGGCTAGCAGCAACCCGATGATTCACGAGCTGCGCCGGCATCGCCAGCGACCGTGTCTGAAGCTGCTCAACAAGGCCGACATGGCCGATCCGGTCGCCACCAAGGCCTGGCTCGACTATTTTTCCCAGCAGCCGGGCGTCAAGGCCGTCGCCATCTCCTGCAAAAAAGCCAGTGATGTGGCGCGTATCCCCTCGCTGGCGCAACAACTGGCGCCAACCCGCTGCGATGCGGTCAAGCCCTTGCGCCTGTTGATCATGGGCATTCCCAACGTCGGCAAATCGACCCTGATGAATGCGCTGGTCAAGAAAAAAGTCGCGGCCGTGGGTGATCAGCCGGCCGTGACCAAAAGCCAGCAACGCATCGACATCAATTCGCGGCTGACCATTTACGACACGCCCGGCATGCTCTGGCCGAAGATCGAACACCCGATTGACGGCCTGATGATGGCGGCCAGCCATGCGGTCGGCGTCAACGCCTACATCGATGAAGAAGTGGCGACTTTCCTCACCGACTTCCTGCTCGAACATTACCCGGCGCTACTGACCGCGCGCTACGGCTTCTCGACCGAGGGCATGGACGGCGTGGCGGTGATCGAAGCTGTTGCCAAAAAGCGCGGTTGCTTGATGAAAGGCCGCGGCGGTGAACTCGATCTTGAAAAAGCCGCCACCATTTTGATCAACGACTACCGTGCCGGCACCCTCGGCCGGATCAGTATGGAAACCCCGGCCCTGCGCGAAGCGCGAGCCCGGCAATTGGCCCTTGCTGCGGTCAACCCGGAAAATGATCAAAAATCGGATGAGCTGGAATAACTGATGGCGGTCGACGAACAATTCGAACAGGGCTTGCAGATGCGCAAGCAGGTCATGGGCGATGCATTTGTCGAAAAAGCATTTGCCGGTGGCGATGCCTTTACCGCGCCGCTGCAGGAATTTGTGACGCGCAACGCCTGGGGTACCACCTGGTGTCGCGAGGGGCTTGATCTGAAGACCCGCAGCTTGTTGACCATCTCGATGCTGACCGCGCTCGGGCGCGTCCAGGAGCTCAAGGGCCATGTCCGCGGTGCCATCAACAACGGCGCCACGATGCACGAAATTCAGGAAGTTTTGCTGCACGCCGCAATTTACTGCGGCATGCCGCTGGCGATTGACGCCTTCCGTTCGGCGCATGAAGTACTGAAAGAGCTCGGACTGGTCGCCGAGTAAGGTCTTGGCCGGCAGTAGCCGGCCTGTTGCTTAAACGCGGAGCAGGGCGATTTTCAGCGGCGGCTGACCATCGTGGCTGGGGAAGTCCTCTTCAGGCGTGATCCACTCCAGTTCGTGAATCGTCCGGCCGGCCTTGGTCGCACAGCGTTGCAACTGATCGGCCCACACTTCACGCGAAATCTGCGCTGCGTTGTTGCAGCAGATCAAGGTGCCGCCCTCGGCGGTACACAGCAGCGCCAGCTTCATCAGCGCTGCGTAGTCGTTGATGATGTCGACGACGCCGAACGGGCTTTTGGCGTAACGCGGCGGGTCGAGGAAAACCAGATCAAAGGCGCGTTTTTCCAGCTTGGGGAAAACCGGCATGTGCTTGCCGCGCACCATTTTCGGCTGGCCAATGCCGGCCAGTTGGCGCATCGCCGCGAAGGCATCGCTCTGGACAAAACGCATGCGGATGGGCAGTTCGTTGAGACGGGCGTTTTCCTTGCCGATGCCGATATTCGATTCGGCAAAATCGACATTGACCACATGGGCCGCGCCAGCGCTGGCTGCCGCGACGCCAATGCCGCAGGTGTAGGCGAAAAGGTTGAGCACCGATTTACCCGCTGCTTCCTGCCTGATGCGTCGACGGCCGGCCCGCATGTCGAGGAACAGCCACGGGTCCTGGCCGCCATGGCGACCCTGGACGACATAGCGCAGGCCCATTTCATGGAATTCGCGGGCTCGATGTGCCTCGACCAGCACTTCCGGCGGCAGCGGATTGCTGATCCGCGAGTTGGCACGGCTGCGGTCGTTATAAACCGCGCTCAGGCCGGGCAGGGCGGTGGCGTAAAAATTTTCGATCTCGCTGCGGTCGTGGCCGTCGAGCGTGTCGTGAAAAGTCTGGATCAGCAGCAGGTCGCCATAGCGGTCGACGGTCAGGCCGGGCCGGCCTTCGGTACTGCCATTGAACAGGCGATAAGCGTTGGTGTCTTCGGCATGCAGGCGTTCGATCAAGGCCTGACGATGGGTGAAAGCCGCCTGCATGAGCGCGGTGAGGGAGAGTTCGGGCATGGTGATTTCCGGTGGGGTGGTAGCCATCTGTGCAGTAAACCGCCGGAAAGCCAAGGAGGCCGCATTTTACCGGAGGATGTCCGCTCCGTCCGGTTTGTGGAGTAGGGGCCAGATCCGCCAGTGGCCGCAGGCCGAGCGGGCGCGCCGCTCGGAATTGTCCCAGCCGCCGCCCACACAAAGGCCGGCAACGGTTTCCGACTCAACCGCCACCGTGCCGGGTGTGGTGCCGGGCTGGCGTTCGCCCTGCCAGCACTCACAACTGGCACAACGTCTGCGGTCGACGGCCTGAATCAGCAAGTTTTTGCGTTGCGGCAGGCGGCGATGCTTTCGGTGGCCGGTACGAGTACGCCACCCTCCTTGACCCAGCCCTTGATGCCGGTTTTGACGTTGTAAACCTTGGCGTAACCAGCCTGCTGTGAAAGAAACTGGCTGACCGCCTTGGTCCGGTTGCCACTCCGGCAGATGACGATTACCGGTTGGTCGGGCTTGGCAATCGGTAAAACTTTCTCCAGCCAGGCCGGAGCGTCGGCCTGACCGCGTTCGTCGAAGAAGGTGAGCAGCTTGCTGCCGCTGACGACGCCGGTTTCTTCCCATTCCGCCTGGGTACGAATGTCAACGACCGGGACGCCGCTTTTCACCAGTTGGTCGAATTGCGCCTTGTCGATATCGATGATTTCGGCATGGGCAAGGAGCGTGGTCAAGGCAAGGCTGCAAGCAAGGATCAAATGGCGCATGGAAACCTCGAGAATTAGAAAAGTCTAATTATACAAATTGCACTGAAAACTCAACTGCTTAGTCTTCCGGTTGCGATGAAGGTTCTAAATGGCGGACATACAAATACCAAAGCTGCCGGTGATTACAGCAGTGATTCGACTGAAATGCCGACCTGCTTTTGGAGTGATGGCGAGTATTTGGGCTGAGTTTCATTCGTGCCGATGAACTGGGTGAGCAGACAATCGACGAAGGCTTCACGCGCCAAATGCCGCGAACGTTCGCGGTGCCAGATGAGCAGTGTCTGCGCATTGGCGACATGGGCCGGGGTCGGGTGAGTGCGCAGCGTTCCTGCAGCGAGGTGGGTGGCAAGCACTGACTTCGGCAACAGTCCTACGCCCATGCCGGCGGCGATGCAGCCAACAATCGCTTCGAACGTGCCGAACTCGTTAACCCGTGCGATTGGCACGCCGCTCGCCCGCAGCCAGTCGAGCAGGCGCTGCCGGTAACTGCAGCCTTCGCGGAAGGTGAATACGGCAAGTGGCCCCCGTGCCGCAAGGCTCGAAGGACTCTCCAGCGTTGGCCAGTCGGCGGCGCTGATCAGCGCCAGTTCCTCGTCGATCACCGTGCGCGTGTTCAGCATTGGATGGATGATCGGTGCGGCGACGAGCGCGGCATCGAGGCGGTGCTGCAGCACGCTGTCGATCAGTTCGGCGGTGGGGCCGGCTGACAGATGAACCTCGACGCTGGGCTGCTCGGCACGAAATCGGGCAAGCGTTGCCGGCAATCGGGCTGCTGCCGTCGTTTCCATGGTGCCCAGTCGCAACACGCCTTGTGGCGAACTGGAGGCGCGCACCGCCGCCGTTGCCTCGTCGGCAAGTGCCAGCAAGCGATCGGCATAGTCGGCGAGCAGATGCCCGGCCGGGGTGATAACGAGGCGGCGGTTGATGCGGTCGAACAGAGGCGTTCCGAGTTCTTCCTCCAGTTGGCGAATCCGTGTCGTGACGTTCGATTGAACGGTATTCAAGCGTTCGGCGGCGCGGGTGACGAGGCCTTCTTCGACGACGGCGCGGAAGATGCGCAGGGCTGCAAGGTCCATGGCGTTATATCTATTTAAAAGAATATATCAATCATAATAAATCATTTTTAGTGATTGTTTGTCTGACGTATTGTCGACGCCAATCACCAACCGTCCTCAGGCATATATTCCATGAATGCTCGCGAAAATATAGCTACAGCCCAGAATTCCTTGCCGGAGGCGAGAACATTCCGTCGCGAGATATCGCATGCGGTTTTTGCTGCCTCAGGGATGCTCGCACTGTTGCTGGCCATGGGGATTGGTCGTTTCGCTTATACCGCGCTGTTGCCGCAGATGCGCGAGGAAGGTCTGCTGACGATAGGCAGCGGTGCCATTCTTGCCGCTGCGAATTACCTCGGCTATCTTGCCGGCGCGTTATGGACGGCCTTCAGCCAAGGTGCGAATCCGGTACGCCGACTGCTTGGCGGCTTGCTGGCGAGTGTGGTCACGACCTTGCTGATGAGCCTCGACCTGGGGCTCGTGGCATGGTGCAGCGTGCGTTTTGTCGCCGGGATAGCCAGCGCTGCGGTATACGTCTATGCAACCGGAATCGTCCTGCGTCGCCTGATGGCGGTGGGGGCGCCGGGTTGGAGCGGCCTGCATTACCTTGGCGTCGGCTGCGGCATTACCGTTTCGGCACTATTCGGCCAGGCGATGCTGGATCATGGCAGCGCTGCCGGTGGTTGGCTTGGCCTCGGCATGCTCACTGCCGTGGCAGCCGTTTGTGCCGCGACCGGCCTTGTGCCGGCAGGCCGAAGTGCGCTGTCGGCGGCTGAAAGCGCGGCAGTAAGCGCCGAGTCGTCGCTACCAAAGCCATTGGGCTGGCTGGCGGCTTCTTACGGGCTGGCCGGCTTTGGCTACATCGTGAATATGACCTTTTTGCCGATGATGCTGCGCGGCGATGCCGGAACGACGAATGCCGCACTGACCGGCTGGCTGGTTGTCGGCATTGCTGCGTTGCCGGCAACGGCGTTCTGGGTGCGGATTGCGCTACGCTGGGGAACCTATCCGACACTGATTTGCTGCACGTTGATTCAGGCGATTGGTGTCGCGCTGCCGGTGCTGGTGCCCGGTATTGCGTCGGCGATGATCGGTGCCGCGCTACTGGGCGGAACCTTCATGGGTATCGCTGGGTTGGCGCAATGGCTGGCGCGCGTTCCCGACCCGGCAAGCAGCGCCCGCCGGATTGGCTATATCACGGCTTTTTATGGGGTCGGGCAGATCGCCGGTCCCACCCTGGTGGCGATGCTGGAGCGCGGCAGGGACTTCACCTTGCCGGTCCTGCTCGCTGCGGCTGCGCTGCTGCTTAGCGCCGTGCTTCTCGAAGTTTCACGACGCATCGAAAAACTGAACTGATTCAATCCCGAGGAAAAACATGCCGTATGTGAATATCAAGATTACCCGCGAGGGCGCCACGCCCGACCAGAAGGCGCAATTGATCGAATGCGTCACTGCGCTATTGCGCGATGTGCTCGGCAAAAATCCCGCAACGACCGTGGTTGTCATCGATGAGGTCGATACCGATAACTGGGGAATCGGCGGTGAGTCGATCACCGTCCGCCGGGCACTTGGTAGCTAGCAAATTCGGGTGCCAAGCTCGCTCCCGGCTTGAAAAGCGTCGTGTATGTCATCCTTGCTAGCTGATAATTCCTGAGCGCTTCAGGCTTGCCGTCATGGGATAATCCGCCCTTTTTCCGGGGCTGGCATGGCACTCAAAGCGACTATTTTCAAGGTGGATTTACAGGTCGCCGACCTTGATCGCGGGCATTTTGC
>CAYWNX010000087.1:0-8932 GCA_964459735.1 uncultured Dechloromonas sp.
GCTGGAGCTTCGGTGTCGCCGCCCCATTGCCCGGGGCGGGCATCGGTGTACGCTTGGTGACCTCATAATAGCGCTTGCGGTCGGCATCGTACTTGGCCTTGATGGCGTCAAATTCCCGCTTTTTGACGTCCAGCAACTCCTGCTGAATCTTGATTTCGTGCTCGAGCGTGCGTAACTCTTTGGCCAGTTCTGCCGGCATGGTTTTTTTCTTGTAAAACTCTGCCTCGGCCTCGAATTTTTTGCGCTTGGTACGGGCTTCGTTGATTCTGGCCTGAGTGTCCTGAATCGCCAGATTGACGTCTGACTCGGCCTTGCTCTGGGCCAGATCGATATCCTTGGGAGTGGCGTAGGTGTCGAGCAGGGCCTGATCCCGGTAACGCTGCTCGCGGGCGGCATCCTCAACCTGCTTCTTGCGGCGCGCTTCCAGCGCCAGTTCGGCTTTCTGTTCCAGTGTCAGTGGTGGGCCGACTTCCTTGATCACATTGCCGCCGCTGTCGAGTATGCGATAGCCACGGCCGCGGCATTGCTCGGGCAAGGAGTCGCCACAAATGCGGCGGCCGCTAGCCGGGTCGGGGCAGCAATAAAATTCACCCGCGGCAGACACCGTGTTGGCAGCAAGCGCCAACAACAGGAAGGGGAGCGGCAGTCTCCTAGGCATCAATGCCGTACTTCGCCCGGTAATTCGCTACTGCCGTACGGTGAGTGGCAAATTCCGGATGGTGTTCGAGATAGGCCATCAGGTCGCCCAGGCCTGCAACGGTGATGACCGGAATGCCATAGTCGCGCTGTACTTCCTGTACGGCTGAAAGTTCACCCAGGCCGCGTTCCTGACGATCCAAGGCAATCAGTACGCCGGCTGGCGTTGCGCCGGCCGCACGAATCAGTTCGACTGATTCACGCACCGAAGTGCCCGCCGAAATCACATCATCAACGATGAGAACACGGCCTTTGAGCGCTGCGCCAACGATGCTGCCGCCTTCGCCATGATCCTTGGCTTCCTTGCGGTTGTAGGCGAAGGGGAAATTTTGCCCGCGCTGGGCGAGAGCAACGCTGATTGCAGCGACCAGCGGGATGCCCTTGTAGGCTGGGCCGAACAGCATGTCGAACTGGATGCCGCCGGCTTCGGCAGCTTTGGCGTAGAATTCGGCCAATCGTCCCAGTGAGTTGCCATCATTGAACAAACCGGCATTGAAGAAGTAAGGCGAGAGCCGGCCGGCCTTGGTTTTGAATTCGCCAAAGCGCAGAACCTGGCAGCCAAGTGCGAATTCGATGAAATTTTGACGAAAATCCATATCTTTCCATTCTCAATGGCCGGTTAACTCTGGCCAAACCCTGCACAATGTTACGCATCATCTCCCTGAACCTCAATGGCATCCGCTCCGCCTGGAGCAAAAATGTTCTGCCTTGGGCCGTTACCCAAAAGGCCGATATCGTCTGCCTGCAGGAACTAAAGGCGCAATTGCCCGACCTTTCGCCGGAAATGCTGGCACCGGATGGCATGCAAGCTTTCTATCACTGTGCCGAAAAGAAAGGCTACAGCGGCGTGGGCATCTGGAGCCGGAACAAGCCGGACCGGGTGGTTGAAGGTTTTGATGGTGGTGATTTCGATTCGGAAGGGCGTTACATCCGGACTGATTTTGGCAATTTATCGGTGATTTCGCTTTATTTGCCTTCTGGCTCTTCTTCGCCTGAACGCCAGGAGGCAAAATTCCGTTTCCTTGATGCATTCTTTCCCCAGATGCTGGCGCTGCGTGCCGAAGGTCGTGACATTGTCCTCTGTGGCGACTGGAACATTGCACATCAGGAAATTGACTTGAAAAACTGGAAGTCCAATCAGAAGAACTCCGGCTTCCTGCCCGAAGAGCGGGCCTGGCTGAGCCGCGTCTTCGATGAACTGGGCTGGGTCGATGTCTATCGCCGTTTGTATCCGGCAACGACGGGTGATGCTTACACTTGGTGGAGTAATCGTGGCCAGGCCTGGGCCAAGAATGTTGGCTGGCGCATCGATTACCAGATAGCGACGCCGGGTATTGCGGAAACGGCACGGCAGGCTGAAGTTTTCAAGGCCGAGCGCTTCTCCGATCACGCACCGCTGATTGTTGATTATGAATATGCGGTACCGCAGAATGCGAATTGATTTCGCTGCATAGACGGGCTAATCTCTAAACCCTTGCTCAACTGTTATCAAAGAGTTCAAAAATGTCTGAACAATTAACCACTGCAAATAAAGACAAGCTGGTTTATGATCTGCGTGTCGTGATCTCCGACACCGAAGAGTTGCTGCGCGCAACCGCTGGTGCGGCCGGTGAAAAGGTTGGCGATCTGCGCGAACGCCTTGGCCTGCGCCTGCGTGATGCCAAGGAGCGTCTGGTCGATCTCGAAGTCGCTGTCATCGAAAAGACCAAGGCTGCAGCACGGGCGACCGATGATTTCGTGCACGAAGAACCGTGGAAGGCTGTTGGCGTCGCTGCTGCCGTGGGCCTTGCGCTCGGCGTACTGATCGGCCGTCGTTAAACGAATGACGCAGTCAACAGGCGGTGAAGAGCGCCGCGCCGGCCTCTTTTCCGCCATGAAGGGCATGATCGCGACGGTAATCGCGATCGGGAAAACGCGTGCTGAACTGCTGGTTACCGAGCTGGAGGAGGAGAAATTCCGCCTCATGTCGCTCTGGTCGAAAGCGATTGGCGCCGCGTTTTTGCTGGCGGTCGGTTTGATCATGGCCGTCTTTTGTCTGGCGCTCGCCTTCTGGGAACAGCGTGTGCTGGTTTTTGGCCTCTTTGCTGCGATCTTCATCGGCGGCGGTCTGTTTTTGATTGCTTCCTTGAAGAGTCAGGCCCGCCAGCCAAGCAAATTGTTTCGCACCAGTCTGTCTGAGCTCGAGGCGGACATCGCGCAACTACGGCGCACGGTAAAAACACCCGAATGAACGACAAATGGCTTCAACTGGCCACGCGGCAAGGCGCGCTCAAGGCACGCATTGAGGCGCAGCGTCGCACCTTGGCCGAGCAGGCGGTGCCGCTGGAAAGCGCTCTGGCACGCGGCGATGCCGTGCTGCAAGGCGTTGATTGGTTGAAGCATCATCCGGTGGCGATTGGTGCTGCGGTTGCTGCGGTTGTCGTAGCGCGGCCGCGGCGGGCATGGCGCTGGGCCAAGCGTGGATTCTTTGTCTGGCGTAGTTGGCAAGGCATTCGGAATTTGTTGTCAAAAGCGAGTTGACCGTGGCAGACGCCGAGCGCGCCGCAGCGGTACTTCCCGGCTGGTGGCAACAGATGCTCTCTTCGCAGCGTCGGGAGGTGCGGCGTGTTGTCGCCGAGTTGATGGTAACGCGCGGCTTGATGCCGTTGCTGATGAAATCAAGGAATGGCGGTAGCTGGACGCCGGCCGAGAAAGAAGAGTTGCTCGGTCACTTACGCCGCATGGCCCATTTGTCGCCCTACCTGATTGCCCTGGTTTTACCGGGCTCCCTATTGATTTTGCCGGTCTACGCCTGGTGGCTTGATCGTCGTCGTCTTAATCGACGCAACTGAGCTTTGCTTCCAGCCCGGCATTCCACGGGGCAACTTTCAATAGCAAGACCATGCCGGGTACGGCGAGGGCGGCGCAGAGCCAGAAAAAATTCAGCCAGCCCAGGGATTCGACCAGCCAACCGGCCGAGGCATTGATGAAGGTACGCGGGACGGCGGCCAGACTGGTGAACAGCGCCATCTGCGTTGCGGTGTAGGCGGGGTGGGTGGAGCGGGCAATAAAGGCGACGAAAGCCGCGGTTCCGAGCCCGACGCCAAGCGCTTCCAGTCCGATGACAAAAAATAGTGCCAAGCGTTCGCTGGCACCGATGTTGTCGTAGTGGCCCTGGGTAGCGAGCCAGGCGAAGCCGAAAATCGAGACAAGCTGGACTGCTCCAAACAGCCAGAGCGCTCGATTGATGCCCAGCCTGACCATCCACAAGCCACCGAGCAGAGCGCCAATTACCGCCGGCCAAAGTCCGGCATGTTTGGCGATCAAGCCAATGTCGGTCTTGCTGAAGCCCATGTCGAGGTAGAAGGGGGTGGCGAGCGCGGTGCATAAACTGTCGCCCAGCTTGTAGAGGAAGATGAAGCCGAGCACCATCAGTGCGCCGTGCCAGCCTTGGCGGCCGATGAATTCGTGGAAAGGTTCGGTGACTGCCTGGCGCAGGGTTTTCGGCGTACCTTTGACCCGCGGCTCGTTGACCAGCCAGGCCATCGCCATGCCGGGCAGCATGAAAGCGCCGGTAATCCAGAAAACTTCATTCCAGGGCAGGCGGTCGGCCAGGATCAAGGACAGCGAACCCGGGATCAGGCCGGCTATACGGTAAGCGTTTACGTGAACTGCATTGCCGATACCCAGCTCGTGGTCGCTCAAAATCTCTCTTCTGAAGGCGTCGACCGCAATATCCTGGGTCGCCGAGAGCAGGGAGAGCAGGGTGGCGAGCCACAGAATGGGCCAGATATTGTCTTTTGGACTTAGTCCGCCCATAAAGCCGATGGTGAACAACAGGCCGAACTGGGTTAGCAGCATCCATCCCCGTCGCCGCCCGAAACTCGGTATGTTGAAGCGGTCAAGCAGCGGCGACCAGAGGAATTTCCAGGTGTATGGAAACTGGATCAGTGCGAAGAAGCCGATCGTTTTGAGATCGACGCCTTCGCTGCGCAGCCAGGCCGGCAGCAGGTTGAGCAGCAGGTAGAGCGGCAGGCCTGAACTGAAACCCGTGAAGATGCAGATCAGCATCTTCCTGGTCATCAGGGCGCCGAGCCAGGCTGGCATCAACGGTTGCGGGTCAGGCGGTAGACGGCGAGGCTGCCCAAAAAATTGACCTCGCGATTTTCGGTGCATTCGACCGGGTTGCCCGCTTCATCGAGGATGCTTCGTTCGCGAATGATCAGGCCCATCTTGGCGCACAGGTCTTCAAAGTCGAGCAGGGTGAAGAAGCGGACGTTGGGCGAGTCGTACCATTGATAGGGCAAGTCTTCGGAAACTGGCATGCGGCCGTCGAGTACCGAGCGCAGGTTTTTCCAGTAGGCGAAATTCGGGAAGGAAACAACTGCCTCACGGCCGACGCGTAGCATTTCGCGCAGGATGCCCTCGGTATGGCGCACGGTTTGCAGCGTGCGCGAGAGGACGACGTGGTCAAAGGCCTGATCGGCAAATTCGTCGAGGCCGCGCTCGAGATTGCCTTGAATGATGTTGATGCCGTTCTTGATCGCGGCCAGCACATTGGCATCATCGATTTCAACGCCGACACCTTGTACACCGCGGGTGTCGATCAGATGTTTGAGCAGGCTGCCATCGCCGCAACCGAGATCGAGGACGCGATGGCCAGGTTCAACCCAGGCGGCAATGACGTCAAAGTCGGGACGGCCCAGAGTGTGCATCATAGTTTGATGTTCCGCAGGTAAGCGTCGACTACGCCGTGGTAATGCGCGTCGTCCATCAGGAAGGAATCGTGGCCGAAGTTGAGGCTGATTTCAGCGTAGGAGACGTTGCGCCCGTTGGCGAGCAAGGCGGCGACAATTTCCTTCGAGCGGGCCGGCGTGAAGCGCCAGTCGGTGCTGAAAGAGGCGATCAGGAAATTGGCCTTGCTGCGCGCCATGGTGGCCTTCAAGTCGCCATTGTCTTCGCGTGACGGGTCGAAATAATCGAGTGCCTTGGTCATCAGCAAGTAGGTATTGGCATCGAAATAGCCGGCAAACTTGTCACCTTGGTAGCGCAAATAGGATTCCACCTCGAATTCGACACCGAAGCCGAAGGAAAATGCGCTGTTGCGCAGTTCGCGGCCAAATTTTTCGCCCATCTGATCATCGGACAGATAGGTGATGTGGCCGAGCATGCGGGCCAGGCGCAGGCCGCGCACGGGCCGGGTGTTGTGTTCGTAGTAATGGCCACCGTGGAAATCTGGGTCGGTCAGGATGGCCTGACGGGCGACGTCGTTGAAGGCGATGTTCTGCGCCGACAGCTTGGGCGCGGCGGCGATCACGATGGCGTTGCGGACGCGTTCCGGGTAGGTGATGCTCCAGCGCAAGGCCTGCATGCCGCCCAGGCTGCCGCCCATGACAACTGCCCAGCTGTCGATGCCAAGCAGGTCGGCCAGTCGGGCCTGGGCGTGTACCCAGTCGACGACTGCAACGATCGGGAAATCCGCACCCCACGGCTTGCCGGTAGCCGGGTTCAGTGAGGATGGGCCGGTCGAGCCGTGGCAACCGCCCAAATTATTCAGACCGACAATAAAGAATTTGTCGGTATCGAGCGGTCGACCCGGGCCGATGATGTTGTCCCACCAACCAATATTGTCGGGCTGGTCGGCGTAATGGCCGGCGACATGGTGATGACCGGAGAGGGCGTGGCAAACGAGAATGGCGTTCGACTTGGCGGCGTTGAGTGTGCCGTAAGTCTCATAGACCAAATCGTAAGCGGGCAGAATCCCGCCGCTGCGCAAGTGCAGCGGTTGGTCGAAGTGAGCGCGCTGTGACTCGACGGCGCCGACGGATTGTCCTGGCATGCTGTTCCTGAAAACAAAAACCCAGTGGCGTTAAAGAGGGCTTCCTGAACGCGAACTGGGTGGTTCCCGTTTTAGCTGTATTTATTTAGCGCCCGCAATCAGAGTTCAAATCGGCGCGGCTGGCGAGTTGCCAGTGTTGTTGCGGACAATACCGAGCAGGGCGTTAAAAGTCAATAAAGCGAGAAGTTCATGCCGATAGGGCGGTAAAGATTTGTTAAACTTGGATTAAATAACGATTTTCCAAGAAGGGGTTGGCCGACAAATGCTGGATCAAAGACGGCATCAACGCATTCGTTTTTGCTCGCTACCCACGATTAGAATCGGCTATGGCGGTGCCATCGGTGAGGGCTTGATCGAAAATCTCTCCTTGTCCGGCATCATGCTGCGCACCAGTATGGCTCTCGATATCGGGCGCACCGCTGGCTGTGAATTTTCCCTGTTTGGGTCGCCGGTCATTGACGTTCCCGCTGCAGTTGTCAGCCGGGTCGGCAATCTCTTTGGGGCTCGTTTTCAGACCGGGCCGATCAATCAGATCCTGATTGAAGATGCAATCAATGCTGCCTTGGCCGTAGGCCAGGCCTCTATTTTTTCGGTGCATGAACTCGGCGGGCGGAAGGTCATGCGCGTTACCGGCGGCCTCAACGGCACCTTGCGTAATGATTTCATGCATGCCCTGACGCGGGTTGGCGTCAATGAAATCGATGTTGAGGCGGTTACCGCGGTAGACCAGAGCGGGCTGGCCTTATGTCTCGTCGCGACCAGGCGACATGGTGTGGAAATTGGTGCCCAATCGGCCTGTTTCGCTAGCGCCTGGAGTTTGGCACTAGCGGCGCCCGGTGAAATTGAAAGTCTCTGAGGACCGTACCTGGTGAAGTCAGCATTGTTTGCAAGGCAAAACAAGTCAATTTTCGCCCTGGCCAGCATCTGGCTGCTGGGCAACGCAATGGCTGCCGACGAGGATATTTTCTTCAGCGAGTTGCCGATAGTGGCTTCAGTTAGCCGCTTGCCACAGCGCCTTGCCGATGCGGCGACGGCGGTAACCGTTCTTGACCGCGACATCATCAAGGCCTCCGGTGTCCGCGATCTGAATGACATTCTCAGGTTGGTGCCTGGGTTTCAGACCTTTCCCAACAACACCGAGTCCGCTCGTGTCAGCTACCACGGGTTGAATGATGAGGAATATTCACCAAGAGTGCAGGTGTTGATTGATGGGCAGTCGCAATATTCCCCGCTGTTTCGATCTGGTGTGAATTGGCTGACCATTCCGGTGGCGATAGATGACATCGAGCGCATAGAGGTGGTGCGTGGCAGTAATAACGTTTCCTATGGCAATAATTCATTTTCGGGCGTGATCAATATCATTACGGTTGATCCCTCGCTGGTTAGCGGGGCTTCGGTTTCGGCAAGTGCAGGAAATCAGGGGGTCAGGGACTATTTCATGCGGGCTGGTGGAAAAATCGGGGGGACCGGAAACTTTCGGATGACCTACCAGCAGAAGGAAGATGAAGGAATCACCGACCGTTCCAACTGGCGGGATTTCAGTTCGACGCGGCTTCTGGATGCGCGTGCCAATTTTCACCTTAGCGAACGGGACGTCCTTGAATTAAGAGGTGGGCGCTCAGAGGGAACGATGAATCTTGGACGCTTGATTGAAAAAAACGGCATCGTTGTTGGCGGTGAGTCGCCGGAAAATCCGATGCGGGATTACGATCAGGCAACAACTTATCTGCAGATAAATTGGCGGCGGGTGGTCGATGCAGATACCGAAGTGAGTCTGCAATATGGGTTCAGAGACGACTGGGCTTCAGAAAAACATACTGAAATATTCAATGATAGTTTTCGCAATCAGGCAAATAAGACGATTCCCGTTCTGGTTGAAGGAAACACCCTGGGTGGGCGTAGCTGGACCCATGAACTGGAAGCACAGCACCGTTTTCGGGCATCGGATGATCTGCGGGTTTCGTGGGGGGGCGGTTGGCGTCTGGACACCCTTGAGGCGCCGTCTTTCTTTTATCAGGAGTCGGTTGTCAAACGTGATGTCGAACGGATATTTGGTAGCCTTGAGTGGAAGCCAGGTACTTGGTTGACCGGGAACGCCGGGCTATCTATCGACCGGGATTCTCTGGGTGGAACCCATGCTTCACCGCGTGCCAGTGCCAATTTTCACCTCACACCCGAGAACACGATCCGCATTGGTTATTCGATTGCGCATCGTACCGGGAGCATTCATGACTACCTGGGCGATCGCCGCAACCTACCTTATGAGACTGTTGCCGGAGCCTCGATAGCCGAGGGATCAATCTATCGTCGTCGATTTTATGGCGATGAAAAGCTGGAAGCTGAAAAGCTTACAACTATTGAGATGGGCTTTCTCGGTGACTGGAAAGCGCAAAGGACCAGCTTGGACGTCCGTATCTT
>CAYWNX010000088.1:0-8919 GCA_964459735.1 uncultured Dechloromonas sp.
TTTGACTGTTGCTCAGTTGCGTGATTTTCAGCAACTAATTCCTGCGGAGTTAAAACGCCGGGAAGCTCAGGAAAAAGACCTGGTTTTGAATGAAGTGCGTGCTTTTGCCAAGGCCCGTGGTTATGCCATTGAGGATCTGTTGACCAAGGAGGTCAAGGTCAAGGCGTCAGCTGTTAACAAGGTCAAGGTTAAATATCGCCATCCTGAAAATGCCGGGTTGGAATGGACCGGGCGTGGTCGTAAGCCAAAGTGGGTTGAGGCTTGGGTGGCCAATGGCGGTAGTCTCGACAATCTTCTGGTTTAAATAAGCGATGCGTATTCTGCTGAGTAATGACGATGGCTATTTTGCGCCCGGGCTGGCCGTGCTGTTTGAGTCTCTTTCCGGCCTAGGTGAAATCGTGGTCGTTGCGCCCGAGCAGAATCGTAGTGGGGCGAGTAATTCTCTGACGCTGGATCGGCCGTTGTTTTTGAAAAAAGCCGGCAGTGGTTTCCATTTTGTGAATGGTACACCTACTGACTGCGTGCATCTGGCGGTTACGGGTATGCTGGATGATTTGCCGGATATTATTGTTTCCGGCATTAATCATGGCGCCAATATGGGGGATGACACGATTTATTCCGGTACGGTGGCTGCGGCAACTGAGGGTTTTCTGCTTGGCATTCCCTCAATTGCCATATCATTGACCAGCTCTGAGGGTAATAACTTCGAGACAGCCGGGCGTGTCGCTCGGGAGTTGGTCGAGCGTTTTATTCGTGACCCGATCAAGCAGCCGGTATTGTTGAATGTCAATGTACCGGATATTCCTTATGCTGAACTCAAAGGTACGGAAGTCACCCGTCTGGGTCGCCGCCACAAGGCGGAATCGGTCGTAAAAATGAATTCGCCGCGAAATGAAACCGTTTATTGGGTCGGGGCGGCCGGGGCGGCGGCGGATGCCGGGCCGGGAACGGATTTCAACGCAGTTGAGCGAGGCTGTGTGTCGATCACGCCCTTGCAGATCGATTTGACCCATACGGCACAATTGCCGGCTGTTCGACATTGGATTAAGTGAATACCACGGTGCTGAACGGAATTGGAATGACTTCGCAGCGGACCCGGGCTCGCATGATCGAGCGGCTGCGCGAAAAGGGTATCCGCAACGAAGCGGTATTGAACGCGATGGCGGCGGTACCAAGACATATTTTTGTCGAGGAAGCGCTGGCTTCACGGGCGTATGAGGACACCGCATTGCCGCTGGGTATGGGGCAGACGATTTCGCAGCCGTTTGTGGTCGCCCGGATGATAGAGCTCTTGCTCAATGGGCGCGCCTCACTCGGCAAAACGCTGGAGGTGGGCGCCGGTTGTGGTTATCAGGCGGCCGTGCTGGCGCAGTTGACCAGCGAAGTCTATTCCGTCGAGCGCCTTGGTCCCTTGCTGGAAAAGGCAAAAGCCAATATGCGGGCCTTGCAGCAGTTCAATGTGCGTCTGAAACATGCAGACGGTCAATTTGGTCTGGTTGAAGCGGCACCGTTTGACAGTATCATTGTCGCTGCCGCTGGAACGAACGTGCCACAATCGCTGCTTGAACAACTGGCTTTGGGGGGGCGGCTGATCTTGCCAGTTGGTACGGCTGAGCAGTATCTTAGCTTCATTGAAAGAACGCCTCAGGGATTCATCGAAACTAGGTTGGATGCCGTTCGATTTGTCCCGCTTCTCGCAGGAACGCAATGATTCGAGTTATTTCGCTAGTTCTCCCCAGTCTGCTACTTGCCGGCTGTTTTTCGCAGCAACCGGCACCTGCGGTCGACCGGAATTCTGCGGCACAATCGCGGGCGTCTGCTTCCGCCCAGCCGTCAGGTCCGGGTTACTACACGGTCAAGCGCGGCGACACGCTTTATAGAATCGCCCAGGAACACGGTCAGGACTACCGGGACGTGGCGGTCTGGAACAATATCACCAACATTTCGGCCATCAAGGAAGGCCAGGTGCTGCGGGTAGCCCCGCCGGGCGCCGTTGAAAATGCCGGTGCCGTGGTTGCCAGGCCATTGACTGAACCGGTTGTCGAATCGCGATCGCTGGATCAGCCTGGTGTTTCGCCTCAGCCGATGCTTGCACCCCAAAATGGCAATCTGAAGCGAGAGCCCAAAGTTGGCAAGGAACCTTATTCGGACGAAGCCTATGCCCGACTGAACAAGTCTGCCGAGCCTTCCGTTCAACCCTCTGCGCCGGCTGTCGAGCCGAAGCCGGAAGCCAAGCCAGAGCTGGCGCCAGTTGCCCCTGCAGTCGTTGTCGGCCCGGATGATGTGCCCTGGATATGGCCGGTACCTGCCAAGGTGACGGCACCATTCAGCGAAGCCGGCAACAAGGGCTTGAATTTTGCCGGCAAGGCGGGGGATCCTGTTGTTGCCGCTGGCGATGGCAAGGTGGTTTATGCCGGCGCCGGGTTGCGAGGTTATGGTGAACTGGTGATTGTCAAACATAACGCCACCTACCTTTCAGCCTATGCCCATAACCGGAAGATTCTGGTCAAGGAGGGGCAGGCAGTTACGCGCGGCCAGAAAATCGCCGAGATGGGCAATACCGATGCAGATTCGGTCAAACTCCATTTCGAAATTCGCAAACAAGGCAAGCCGGTTGATCCGGCGCAGTATTTACCAAAGCGATGAACGAACAGGGCGAAGACTCGGCGGACGATTTGTTCGATGGCGAGCCGGAAGATGTCGAGCTGCTGCCCGAACCTGAGCCGGTTTCGCCCGAACTCGAACTTCTGGAAGATGTTACTCAGCTTTATCTCAATGAGATCGGCGCCAAGCCGCTGCTCACCCCGGCTGAAGAGGTTGCTACCGCCAGGTTGTTAAGGGCTGGCGACTTCGCGGCTCGGCAAAAGATGATCGAGCACAATCTTCGGCTGGTCGTGAATATTGCCAAGCGCTACCTGAATCGGGGCATTCCACTGCTTGACCTGATCGAAGAGGGCAATCTCGGTTTGATTCATGCGCTTGAAAAATTCGATCCGGAGCGCGGGTTTCGTTTTTCTACCTACGCGACCTGGTGGATACGCCAGAGTATCGAACGCGGCATCATGAATCAGTCCCGCACCATCCGTTTGCCCGTGCATGTGGTCAAGGAGATCAACATTGTGCTGCGCGCGATGCGGCATCTTGAATCGGCTGACCGCCGGGAGTTGACCGTGGAACGCGTTGCCGCGCTGATCGACAAGTCGCCGGCCGAGGTGCGGCACATCCTGTCGCTGAACGAGCACATTGCCTCGCTGGATGCGCCGCTAGAAATCGACCCGACGCTGACGATGGCGGAAATGATCGCCGATGACGGTGGTGGCGACCCTGAGTCGCTGCTTCAGTCCAGTGAAATCGGCTCTTTGCTCGATGACTGGCTGGCGCAACTTTCCGAGCGGCAGCGACTGATTGTCGAGCGCCGTTATGGTTTAAATGGTGTCGATGTGGCAACGCTGGATGTGATCGCCATTGATCTGGGATTGACGCGGGAAAGAGTGCGGCAGATACAGATCGAAGGGCTTGATCGCTTAAGAAAGATCATCAAGCGTGGGAATATCACGCGGGATTCCCTGCTTTAGCCTGCCTGGCAAGATTCCGTCGCCCCCTGAGCGAGCGGGGCGATGGTTTTGAATGCCTGAGAAACCCATGAACGATGTCTGAAGACCTGTTTTCCAGTTCGGCAAAGGATTTGCCGCAAGCGCCGCTCGCCGAGCAGCTTCGCCCGTGCACACCGGACGAGGTGATCGGTCAGCAGCATTTGCTTGGGCCGGGCAAGCCGTTACGTCTGGCCTTTGAGTCCGGTCAGCCGCATTCGATGATCCTCTGGGGGCCGCCGGGCGTGGGCAAAACTACGTTGGCCCGGATGATGGCGACGCAGTTTCAATGCGAGTTCATCGCGCTGTCGGCGGTGTTTTCCGGCATCAAGGAAGTGCGCGAGGCAGTGGCGCAGGCCGAAATGTGGCGCGGGCAGGGCAAGCGGACGATTCTGTTTGTCGATGAAATCCACCGCTTCAACAAGGCGCAGCAGGATGGTTTTTTGCCGTTTGTCGAATCAGGCCTGCTGACCTTTATTGGTGCAACGACTGAAAATCCGTCGTTCGAGGTGAATTCTGCCTTGCTGTCGCGGACCTCGGTTTATGTGCTGAAGTCGCTGGATGAGGCCGAGATGGGCCAGCTTTTCGATCGTGCCTGTGCCCGGTCGCTGGCTGATCTGGGCTTCGACGACTCGGCCCGTGAGCGTTTGATCGGTCTGGCCGATGGCGATGCGCGCCGCTTGCTCAATTTGCTTGAACAGCTCCGCACGGCAGCCCATACGGCAGGGGTTTCTGCGGTCGACGGCGAATTTGTCGATAAAACAATGGCGCAGAACCTGCGCCGTTTCGACAAGGGTGGTGATGCTTTCTATGACCAGATATCCGCCCTGCACAAATCGGTTCGCGGTTCGAATCCGGATGCGGCGCTCTACTGGCTGACCCGCATGCTCGACGGTGGCGCCGACCCGCGCTATCTCGCCCGGCGCATCATTCGCATGGCCTGGGAAGATATCGGCCTGGCCGACCCGCGCGCCATGCAGATGGCTAACGATGCGGCCGCTACCTATGAACGCCTGGGCTCGCCGGAAGGCGAACTGGCACTCGGGCAGGCGGTGATTTATCTGGCTGTGGCCGCGAAATCGAATGCCGGCTACAACGCCTACAATGCGGCACGGGCCTTTGTCAGCAAGGATGGTTCGCGACCGGTGCCGAACCACCTGCGCAACGCGCCGACCAAATTGATGAAGGAGCTCGGCCACGGCAAAGCCTATCGCTATGCGCATGACGAGCCGGAAGCCTACGCTGCCGGCGAAACCTATCTACCGGAAGGCATGCCCGAGACGGGCTGGTATCGGCCGACGCCGCGTGGCCTGGAAGGCAAGATCGGTGAAAAGCTGACGCATTTGCGTGAGCTGGACCGGAAGGCGAAGAAGGGGTGAGCGTGGTCGTTCCATACTCTGCTTGTCATTCCCGCCTGTGCGGAAATGACGAAGCGCACTATCGAGCGCGGATTCTGACTTCGCGCGCCTAGCATGGACATGGCACAAACCATCGCTCTTTCCGCCGGCCTCGCTTGGGCCAGCGGCTTGCGGCTTTATCTGGTGGTCTTTCTGGCCGGCACGCTATCGTATTTCGGCTACTTGCAGTTGCCGGCCACCCTGTCGATTTTGCACAACCCGCTGGTGATTGGCACGGCAGGCATTATGGCTTTTGCCGAACTGATTGCCGACAAGATTCCAGCCTTCGATTCGCTCTGGGACAGCTTCCAGACTTTCATCCGGATTCCTGCTGGTGCATTGCTGGCGGCTTTTGCGCTGGGTGATGTTGATCCTTCGTGGATGCTTGCCGCCGGCCTGATCGGCGGCACGATCACCGCCGGTACGCATTTCGCCAAGGCCGGCAGTCGGCTGGCGATTAATACCTCGCCTGAGCCGTTCTCCAACTGGCTGGCCTCGTTTGGCGAGGAGGGCATGGTACTTGGCGGTCTGTGGGCCATGCTGGCTTCACCGGTGGTCTTTCTCGGCTTGCTGGCGGCATTTTTGCTGCTTGCCGGCTTCGTGCTCTACAGGCTCTGGGGCTTGGTCGGGCGGCTGCGCCGTCGCGTATAATTTCGGCTTTTCGACCGCGCTTTTTCAGTCAATGCTGCGGTCGACCGTCAAAAATCAGGAAAAATCATGCTCGATATCCAACAACTCCGCACCAACCTTGACGCCGTGGCCGAAGGCCTTGCCAAGCGTGGCAAACCGATCGATTTCTCTGAGTTCGTGACGCTGGAAACCGAGCGCAAGACGCTGCAAAGCCGCACGCAGGATTTGCAGGCGCAGCGCAATTCGCTGTCCAAGCAGATCGGCATGCTCAAGGGGCAGGGCAAGGATGCCTCCGAGGTGATGGCGCAGGTGGGCGCCATTGGCGACGAGCTGAAAGCTTCCGAAACCCGCCTCGGCGACTTGCTGGAAAAGTTCAACGCCATTCTGGCTGCGCTGCCGAATATCCCCGATGACTCCGTGCCGGTGGGCAGCGATGAATCCGGCAACGTCGAAGTCAAGCGCTGGGGCACGCCGCGGGCTTTCGATTTTCCGGTCAAGGATCACACCGATGTCGGCGAGTCCATTGGCCAGCTCGATTTCACGACCGCCGCCAAAATTTCCGGCGCCCGCTTTTCCTTATTGAAGGGTGGCCTGGCCCGTTTGCATCGTGCCCTCGCCCAGTTCATGCTCGACACCCACACCGCCGAACACGGCTACACCGAAGTTTATGTGCCTTACCTGGTCAACGCCGCCAGCCTGAATGGCACCGGCCAGTTGCCGAAGTTTGAGGAAGACCTGTTCAAAGTGCAACGTGGCGACCAGGACCCGCTCTACCTGATCCCGACTGCCGAAGTGCCAGTCACCAACATCGTGCGCGATGAAATTCTGGCTGCTGAAGCCTTGCCGCTGAAGTTTGTCAGCCATACCCCTTGCTTCCGTTCCGAAGCCGGTTCCGGCGGACGCGATGTGCGCGGCATGATCCGCCAGCACCAGTTCGACAAAGTGGAATTGGTCCAGATCGTGCACCCGGAAAAATCCGCCGAGGCGCATGAAGAGTTGACGCGCCAGGCGGAAATTATCCTCGAAAGACTGGAACTGCCTTACCGCCGAATGGCGTTGTGTTCCGGCGACATGGGTTTTTCCGCCGCCAAGACCTACGACCTTGAAGTCTGGCTGCCGGCGCAGAATACCTATCGTGAAATTTCTTCCTGTTCCAACTTCGGCGCTTTCCAGGCGCGTCGGATGCAAACGCGTTTCCGCAACGACAAGAACAAGAACGAGCTGGTGCATACGCTGAATGGTTCCGGTCTGGCCGTCGGCCGTACGCTGGTGGCGATTCTGGAAAATTTTCAGAATGCCGATGGCAGCGTGACCGTTCCGCCGGTACTGCGCCCGTACATGGGCGGGCTGGAAAAACTCAGCGTTTAAGCTTGAGGCCGGGGTTGTCGCCCGACGTGCCGACGACCCTTTCCATCCGGGAAGGGAGCGGCTGATAGGGCAGCTCGTGGCGGACGAGAATGTCAAAGTAACTGCGAATGTTCTCGACCAGAATGACCGCTTCGCCTCCTCGCGCCCGGCCCGATTTCAGGCGCTCGTAATACTTCGGCTGGGCCAGTAACGGCAGGATGCGCTTCATTTCATACCAGGCGCCCGGGTCGGCTTTCAGTTGCTTGGCCAGCGTGCGGGCGGCATTGAAATGGCCGGGGCCGATATTGTAGGAAGCCAGTGCCAGCCAGGTGCGGTCGGGTTCCCGCACCTGATCACCTTGCAAATCCTTCAGCGTATTCAGGTAACGTGCCCCGGCGATGATGCTTTCCCGAGGGTCGAGACGATTGCTGACACCTAGGTGATCGGCCGTTTCTTCGGTCAGCATCATGATGCCGCGCACGCCGGTTGGGCTGGTTGCCTCCGGCTCCCATTGTGATTCGTGATATGCCACCGCGGCAATCAGACGCCAGTCGAGCCCGGAGAGCGCTTGTGCCGTTTGAAAGTGCTTGCGTAGCTTGGGCAGCATTGTTTCGGTGCGGCCGAGAAACTTCACCACATCCGCCTGTTTCAGCCGCCGGACATGGCCGAAATAGCGGTCCTCCAACCTGGCCAGTGTGCCGTCGCGCTGGGCGTTCTCGACAAAGCCCGAAACGCGGGCCATCAGTTCAACGTTTGGTTTGTTGCCCAGCCACCAGACAATGGGCACATCGTCGCTGAGATCCAGGGTGGTCTGCAAGGAAGGAACAAATTGCGTTGCAATGTCGATCAAGGTGGAATCGATGGCAGCCAGTTCGATCTTTTGGCTGCCGACCGATTCCAGCAGACTGAAAATATCGCCTTCGCCGACTTCGACAACCTGCAAGCTGGAAACACTCTTTTGCAATGTCCGCAGGCTGGCCAGTTGGCGCGAACCGGTCAAGGCATGAATTGTCTTTCCCTGCAGTTCCTCGCGGTCTGAAATAGGCAACGAGGCCTCGTGCTGCACCAGAATGTCGTGGCTTTGCAGAATGGGCGGCGTCGCTTTCTGCTCATCATCTTCAGGAGAGTTCAGCCAGGCAGTCGCAATATGGGCCTCGCCAGCGGCCAGACGCGGGGCAATTTCAGCCGGAGGAACGACAATGTATTTGACGCCAACGCCAAGTTCGAGGGCAAACGCCTCAATCAGGTCATGTTCCAGCCCACCCGGCATTCCCGAGTCATCAGTCATGTAAGTCAGCGGACCGTTCGCTGTGAGTACGACCAGATCATGCTGCGCCGGCGTCGGAAAAGGCAGGGCGCGCTTAATCACCGGCTTGTCGCAGGCAGTGAAAAATAGAATTAGTAGTCCGGCAAGAATGCTTTTCAAGCTAATCATTTACTCTTTATGCTATTATGTCGGCCGCTTCGGAGAGGTGGCAGAGTGGTCGAATGTACCTGATTCGAAATCAGGCGTACTGCAAGGTACCGTGGGTTCGAATCCCACCCTCTCCGCCAAGCGACCAATAAACAAGCGCCTTTCGGGGCGCTTTTTTATTTTACCCATCAAAGAACCCATCGTTCTTCAAGGCGCTTGAAAGTGCCGTTATGGGTCAATGTACTTGGTTGCTCTCATCCGGCGATGTTAACCCACGCTTTGCTGCTCAGCCCGTAGAGCTAAGCGCGCAGATTTTACCTGCAGTGCTGAATCGGCTAAGAAAAACTTGGCGCTTGGCTGGGGTGGTTGCCAGGTTTTGGCGTCCGTGCCATGTGGTAGGTGCTTGGCAGCGGCACCGTACTCGATCAGTTTCTTGCCTGTCTTTCCTTCAACGACTCGGAGGGCAGCATGCCGAAAGTCGATTTATACAACTCCGAAAAGCGGCCGAGATGGGAGAAGCCATAGTCGAGGGCGACTGCTG
>CAYWNX010000089.1:0-8902 GCA_964459735.1 uncultured Dechloromonas sp.
CGGCGGGTTTGTTGTCAGGGGCGCTTTTGATTGCTATCGCCAGTTTTTTGCCAAAAGGCCCCTATATCCTCTATGCGCTCATATTGACGATAACTTTTTTATCAATATATTGGCAAAAAATACGCAAAGTACGGAGTGGGACATTTGTCTGCGCAGCCAGTTTTTTTGCCTTGCTGCTCGCCGCTGGCAATGTTGCAGATCATTGGGGTGGCATCGAAGCCTTGAGGGGGATGGTCTGCGCCCTGTCCATGCTGCTCTTGATAACGCTTTGGGGCACGTTTTCCAAGCAAGCACTTTGGCCGAATGATCTACGTTGGCAAGGGAGCTTGGTAACGGCGGCCATTGCAGCTTGTGGTGTGGTTGCCGTATTTGTTGGTGGAGACTACATGGGAGAGCGTTTTTCAACATCCAGCAAGGATCTTGAAGGGCGCAAATCGCATTGGACGCAAACAATCGCCATGCTCCAAACGCCATGGGATCTGGCCTTCGGCAAAGGTTTGGGCAGATTTCCGGCAAACTATTTTTTTGCGATACCGACCGGCGCATTCCCCGGCACCTATCAAATCAACGAAGAAAGCGAAAATGCCTGGCTTTCCCTGGTTGGCCCCAAGCATCCAATGAGTTTTGGCGACATCCTGCGGATTTCTCAGCGATTGCCGCTAAATTCGCAAGGCCCATTTGAGCTTGATCTCAAAGTCAGAGCCATGGCCGATGTAGCAATTCACGTCGAGGTCTGTGAAAAACATCTGCTCTACCCCGGCGGTTGTGCGATTGGGAACGTGGTGATCAAGGGAAGCCCAGGCATCTGGCAGCCCGCCCATATTCGACTGGCCGGGCCTTTATTAAGTGGAGGCCCTAGGTACGTTCCAAGATTAAAAATGTTTTCGTTAGGGATAGGCACACAGAGTGGAACTGCTGATATTGACGACGTACAGCTAACTACCTTCGGAAGCCAAAATTTGCTGGCAAACAGCGGTTTTGCCCATGAAATGCGGTACTGGTTCTTCAGTAGTGACCGTGACCACATGCCATGGCATGCCAAAAATGTACTCATAAATATAATGTTTGATCAGGGGATACTCGGATTTGTGCTTTTTTTGCTGTTGACCGTAGCCGCCTTGTGGCGGGTAAATTTAGGTGCTGCCCGACATCATGAATTGGCTCCCTACTTGACCGCCGCAATCGTCGGATTCCTGGTGGTTGGTATGTTCGACAGCCTGACAGATGTGCCAAGGCTGGCTTTTCTTTATTACCTGCTGGTTCTGTACACGTTGTCTCTAGCGGCCTTTGGCAGAAAGCGAAGAAAGGCGCACGCTGCGGCGTGAAATAATGCCGTCCAATTTTTTATTGCTGAGGTAGAGTCGAACTTAGGGACAAATTTGAACGCTATCAATCTGCTCCAATGAATTGATAGCTTGGTTCAAATCTCTTTCACTCCAATTAACAGCAGGTTTATGACGATAATTTCCCCACAATCCCTCGCCGGACAGCAAATTTCCTTTTGCAATGGGAAGCCCAGGTTTGGTAGCAAGGCTTTGAAAGCGAAGGCTGCAGAGCAGGGCGAACTAAATGCTTGGCTTGAAGCCTTCCGCAGCCAAGGTGTCAAAGCACCCAACAGTGTTCAAGGGGATTTTTCAGTTGCCATTTTTGAGCCCAACGGCCGCAGCTTTATAGCGGTAGATCGTTTCTCAATCCGCTCAATTTGCTATCAGATCAAAAATGGGCAACTGCAGGTTGCAGAGCGAGCCGATGATCTTGCCGGTCTGGATGCAGAGCTCGATCCGCAGGCGCTCTACGATTATCTCTATTTCCACATGATTCCCTCACCGCGCACGGTGTTCAAGGGCGTCTACCGATTGCCCGCGGGGCACTACGCGCTCTTCGAAAACGGCAAGCTGACCGTCGCCCCTTGGTGGCAACCCCATTTCATCGAAGACCAACGTGTGCCGATCGGTGAATTGAAATCCGAATTTCGGCAAATCCTGCGTGATGCCGTGAGCGATCAACTTGATGCTGGTACGACAGGTTGCTTCCTTAGTGGCGGTACTGACAGTTCCACGGTGGCAGGGCTACTCCGAGAAGTAACAGGCCAAGCTGCCAAAGCCTTCTCGATCGGTTTCGAAGCAGCCGGTTACGATGAGATGGAATACGCCCGTCTTGCAGCTCGCCATTTTGGCTCCGATCACCACGAGTACTATGTTACGCCGGATGATCTTGTGTGCAGCATTCCCGATGTTGCAGCTTCTTACGACCAGCCATTTGGCAACTCCTCTGTGGTGCCTGCCTACTACTGTGCCAAGGCCGCCCGCGAAACTGGTCTTACTCGAATTTTGGCTGGTGATGGTGGTGATGAACTTTTCGGTGGCAACACGCGCTATGCAAAGCAGCGTGTTTTCGGTGCGTATGCACATATTCCCGGGGGGGTACGTCGCGGTTTGCTTGAGCCATTGTTAACCGGCTCCGCACTTCCAGGAAAAATTCCGGGAATCAAAAAGGCTGTTAGCTACATTGAGCAGGCCAGCGTTCCAATGCCGGACCGCATGCAGATGTATAACCTGCTATCAAGGCTTGGCCTCAGTGAGGTTCTGACCCCTGAGTTTCTCGCTCAAATCAAACCGGAAGATACTCTCCGCCAACAGCGGGAAAACTATAATTCAGGAGACGGGCATGCACTCGTCAACCGCATGCTTTGGTACGACTGGAAGTACACCCTGGCCGATAACGATCTGCCCAAAGTGCTTGGCGCTACTTCGCTGGCCAATATAGAGGTTGGCTTTCCGCTCCTGGATGACCGCCTGCTTGATTTCTCACTGCGCCTGGACCCAGAACTCAAACTCAAGGGACTGACCCTGCGCTGGTTCTTCAAGGAAGCCCTGAAAGACTTTCTCCCGCCAGAGATCATTACCAAGAAAAAACACGGTTTCGGCCTGCCGTTTGGCGTTTGGGCTGTAAAGCATCCAGCATTACGCGCGCTGGCACTCGAGTCGATAGACTCATTACGCAGCCGGGGTATCGTTCGTACAGAGTTTCTTGACAAGCTGGTTCGGGATTATCTGCCGCAACACCCTGGCTACTACGGGGAGCTGGTCTGGATATTGATGATGCTGGCGCAGTGGCTGGCGCGCCCGGCCAAGGCAGTTGCCAACATGCAGGCCTAAACCCACATGATCGCAGTCGTAATACCCTATTTCCAGCGTGAGCCAGGCATCCTGGCGAATGCATTGTTGTCGGTGTTTGCTTCAGAAGGTGTGGAAGAGGTTTGTGTCATTGTCGTTGATGATGCATCACCTGTATCTGCCATGAGTGAACTCGCCGAAATAGGCACAACGCGTTTCCCGGTAAAAATCATTCAACAACCAAACGGGGGGCCAGGAGCTGCGCGAAACGCCGGATTGGACAACCTTCCTGACGATGTGGACTATGTTGCTTTTCTCGACTCCGATGACACGTGGTCACCACAACACCTCAAGAATGCGTTGATGGCGCTAAGGGCTGGATACGACGTTTACTTTTGTGACCTTATTCAACTCGGCGCGGACATTAGTGGCTTTCAGAGAGCTGGACGTATTGATCCAACAAAGCACAGCACGATCGCCGGACGTACTGATTTACATGCTTACCAGGGAGATATGTTCAATCAGATCATTACCGGCAACATCATTGGTACTTCAACCGTCATCTTTGACCGGAGAAAATTCGATGGTCAGCGATTTCGTACCGACCTCACCTCCGCAGGCGAGGATTATTTGTTCTGGCTTGAGTTTTCGCACCGAAAAGCTCGCTTTGCCTTTGGTTCTACTCCCTCAGTGTTTTATGGAAAGGGAGTCAATGTCTATGCAGGGGCAGGTTGGGGCACCGAAAGGCATGCGCGTCGTATTGTTGACGAACTTAGCTATCGGAAGGCTTTGCTATCACTCTACCAACTGAACGAACCACAACGCGCGTTTGTCGAGGATGCTATCCGTCTTCTCAGTGAAGGGTTTGTTGCTGACTGTCTGCATCGAACAGCACACAGAAAGCCAATTGTCTGGAAACTGGTTTTTACAATGCTCCAGACTGAACCACGAACCGCCTTTAGGGCAATCAAAGTCCTCGTGAATAAAGTCGTTACCCTAGTTCGCCACTAACGAATTCATGTGCACTCTCTGTCGCTATTTCAAGAAACAACCTGAAGGGTGGCTGCTAGCAAGTAGCCAGTGCCAATTAGCGAGCAGAAGTTCATCCTCGCTTGTAATGTTTGCCAAATAAGCAAAGCATGGAACCGCGCGTATGAATCTCTTTGCCTGGAGTGACAACGTAGATCTGCGGAGCGCCAAGCAGCCTGTAAACAATTGTCAGATATGTTCATAGCATGCTTTTTAACTCCTACGCCTTCCTGCTAGCCTATCTCCCAATCACACTTTTGGGCTATTTCCTATTGGGGCGTTGGGGCAAAGGGGTTGGTGCTACATGGTTAGCCGCCTGCTCCGTGTTTTTCTACGCTTGGTGGGATTACCACTATCTGGCACTTCTGCTTGGCTCAATTTGTGTTAATTATTTTCTTGGTAGCTACATCGCCCGACATGCGGGGTACAAGTCTGGCAAGCAAGCTCTCGTCCTTGCGGTAGCTGGAAATCTCATGCTTCTCGGCTACTACAAATACGCTGACTTCTTTCTTTCAAGCGTCAATGGCGTCTTTGGAGCGCAGTGGCCGATCATCGGGATTGTTCTTCCGATTGGCATTTCGTTCTTCACATTCACGCAGATAGCTTTTCTTGTAGATGCCTACCTTGGCAAAGTGACCGAGTACCGTTTTATCTATTACTTGCTTTTCGTGACCTATTTCCCGCACTTGATTGCCGGCCCTGTGTTGCATCACAAAGAAATGATGCCTCAGTTTGACGAGGATCGGAATTATCGTCTTCACCTCAGTAACATTGCGGTTGGCCTTTCTATTTTTGCGATTGGGCTAGCAAAAAAAGTGCTGCTTGCGGATAACCTCGCTGCATACGCTGCACCAGTCTTCAATCCACATAGCGATGCCCCGACATTTTTTCTCGCATGGGGTGGTGCGTTAGCCTATACATTTCAGCTGTATTTTGATTTTTCGGGATATTCGGATATGGCGATTGGATTGTCTCGACTCTTCGGAGTACGACTTCCCCTTAATTTCAACTCACCCTACAAATCAATCAATATCACGGAGTTCTGGCGTCGCTGGCACATGACGTTGTCCCGTTTTTTGCGGGACTATCTCTATATTCCGTTGGGGGGAAACCGTAGCAGTCCATTCCGACGCCATCTCAACCTGCTAACAACGATGCTTTTGGGGGGGCTTTGGCATGGCGCTGGGTGGAATTTTGTAATTTGGGGCGCCCTGCACGGTGGGTTTCTGGTGGTTAACCATGCCTGGAAAGGTGTTAGCCACAAGCTTCCATGGCATATCCCAAACACCTTGAGTAAGCTATTCGCTGGGCTACTTACCTTTACCTGTGTTGTCTTTGCTTGGGTATATTTTCGCGCGCCTGATTTGACCACTGCCAACAGGGTCGCTTTCGGAATGTTGGGTATCTGGGGAATTGCTGTTCCTGAGGCGATTGCACTCCACTTGGGGGGCGTTTGGCAGGTCGTGGCAAATTTTGGCGTTGGCACTTTTCTGGGCGGCGGAACCGCGTTTATCGAGACTTGGGTTTGGGTTACGATTGGTGCTGCTCTCGCTTTTTTATTCCCCAATACGCAGGAGATCATGCGACGCTTCGAGCCCGCGCTTTCTGGCGGGACTCTGCTTGGTTTCAGCAGAGCGGCTCGCCTTGAATGGCAGCCATCTCGTCTTTACGCTATCGTCGTGGGCCTTATCTTCGCGGCCGGGATTCTCGCCTTGAGCCGACCGACGGAATTTCTCTATTTTCAGTTTTGACAATGCCAAACTGGTCACAATATTTGCGGTGGATGTTCGCCACAATGATCGCAAGCATCGCATTGTGTGGCGCACTCAATGTCTTCATTGATCCACTCGGCGTCTTTGCTGCCCCTCGGATTTTTGGCATCAATTCACTTAAGCCTTATCTGGACCATCATCAAGAGCTCGCACGTTGGATGGCAGCGAAGCGTCTATGCCCATCCGCTGCGATTTTCGGCAATTCACGCGCGCAAATCGGTTTTGACCCAGAGCATCCTGCGTTTCAGAAAGCCGGCTTGGAAGCCTTTAATCATGCGATTCCTGGATCCTCAGTGAATCTGGCTTTCAACCAGCTGAATTGGTTGATTGAGGCAGGCTGCACTCCGAAAGTAGCGATTCTTGGCATAGAGTTCTTCGATTTTCTTGGGGCAACATCTCCGGCCACGCCGCTTTCCCCATCTAGTATTGAACCAGCGCCACGTCTTGATGGCCGTTTCTTTGCAGAAACTGTTTTCTCTGTCTCGGGAATACGGGATTCGGTAAATACCATATCCCTTCAGCGAGCCGAGCATCCTGCAACGATTTCGCCGCGGGGCTTCAATCCCCTCCTGAACTACATCAAGGAGGTTGAGCAAAGTGGACATCATCAACTTTTTCGCCAACGGGCAGAGGAGAACCTGAAAAGCTGGAAGCGTAAAGCGCCACGAGTCCAATTGGAAGCGGGAATCTCCCCCGATTATGCTGCCTTGGAACGGTTCCTCTCGTTGGCAAGCAAATCCGGGGTAAAAATATACGTAGTGACATATCCTTACCATGCGCAGATTCGACTGCTAATGGAGCGAATTGGCTTAGGTGATGTTTTTTCTGAATGGAAGAAATCCTTACTTTTGGAAACGCAAAAATTTTCCCATCAAGGGTCTGAGATTCAAGTTTGGGACTTTAGCGGGATCAGTGGACCTAGCCTTGAGGTGATTCCTGCCTATGGGGATAGGCAGACTCAGCTTGAATATTACTGGGAGGCCGGTCATTTCAAGAAAGCGCTTGGAGACAAAATAATTCAGCAGATTCTGGCAGGTGATGCTGGGTTTGGCGTAAAACTACAAGATGCAATGCTAAAGGATTGGCTAACTAAAGATCGGGCGCAGGTAAATTCAGCGTTAGCCCAGCCATCGTCTTTGTTAACGGAAGTTAACCATCTGCTTAGGTTACAAGGACGGAAGGATTGATCATGAATTTTCTGCAATGACCAATATTTGCATGTAACGAGAGTCTAATCCAAACAATAACGGAGCTGTAACAGCGAGAATCGCCAAAGGGATAGCTTGGTGAATTTTCCATGGTCGGCGTATGTAGTCATTAATTCCTGCCACGACCTTTAGTTTAAGACCTGCCATCTCAACAAGGCGCTCGACAGATTTTCTGGTGAAGAAGCGAAGGTGGGTTTTATCCATAATTCCACTCTCTAGATATCTAAAATCTCGAGTCAAAATAATTTTTGCCACGGAAGGTGCATAAAGAAAATTGGGGATTGAACAGATAATTTTTCCTTGTGGCTTGAGCAACTGCCTTGCTCGGTCGATGGTTTTATATGGGTCCACCATATGTTCTAGTGAGTCATTAAAGAAAATCGTATCAAAGGTACGATCAAGAGCTATTTCATCGAACAATCCTTGAAAAATGCAGGCGTCTGCGTGCTGTAACTTGGCTTTTGCAGCGACTTCGGGCAATGGTTCGATACCTGTAAGCGACGTTATTTCAAAGTCACCGCTCTTTAATGCAGCAAAGAAGTCTCCTGCTCCGCAACCAACATCCAATACATCACCAATTTGCTGAGGAACAAACTGCAATAATTCAGATCGTCTTCCATAGTAGTTGTTGTTCATGGATTCCTCCGGAAATTAGAAAGCAAGCTTGAAGCTCGTGGCCTGAAATCGATAGCTAGTTGCTAAAAATAATGCGGTTTATGAGGGTAAAAACTTATAGAGGCGTTATCGGACTGAACTGCAAAAATTATGTCGAGAGCAAAGCTCTACGATAGACATAGTTGTTTGGCATGTCAAAAGGGTTTTTAGCAAGTTGTTGAAAAGCCCTGTCTGTGCAATGCAATTGTCATTATTAAAATGGGGCATGCACTCACTGTCCCACTGTAGGTATTATTCGGATGTTCTTGTATATTTGCTTCAGTTCTAGCAAGAAGACCATGCACGGCTTGTTCGTGTTTACACGGATCTGAGTGGCACCGAGTAGTATCGCGCGACGGGCAGTCAGATAAGTTTAGTCTAGTATTGCGAAGGAGGAATTCAGATGGAGCTACCGGATCTCAGCAATTCAATGATGATGGCGCGGTGGCGCCACATTCAGTCTGTTCGCGAAAGCACTGAGCGGCGTAACCCGGACACGCGTGTTCGAAAATTCATCCCGATACTGGACAGGTTGCGTGTCGCATTGATGAGCCCAAAAGATCTCGACAAGCTGCGTTCGCACCCCTTCTATTACTACCTCGTCGCGCGTACCAAGTTTTACGATTCAGTCTTTCTCGATGCCATCGCCGATGGTGTCAGGCAGATCGTCAATATTGGCTGCGGGAGCGACACGCGGGCGTACCGGTTTGAGAAGGTCTTGCGCAAAAACAGTGTCAGCGTTCTGGAATGCGACCTTCCGGCAGCCGTCCTGACGAAGCGGCAGATGACGAAGCGCTGGGGGAGGTTCGAGTATATCGAGTACTTGCCGTTGGATCTCAACGATGGCACCTCCCCCGACCTCGAGCTCTGGCTCGGCGACAGGGCCGATACGAAGACGCTGGTCGTCCTGGAAGGCGTCAGTCCATACATTTACGAAGCCTCTTTCGCCCGGTTTCTGGCGTTTCTCGCCGAAAAATTGGCACATGGTAGCTGTTTGGCCCACGATTTCAAGCTCGCCGGGTCAAGGGACAATTTTGGGCGCAGCACCAAGGAGCAGGTCGAGAAAACATTCCGTTTACCGGCAGACAGAGCAGCCGTAACGGCGTTCTATGAAAAGCTCGGG
>CAYWNX010000090.1:0-4829 GCA_964459735.1 uncultured Dechloromonas sp.
TGCGGTAGCCGAGTACTTGATGCCGTGGTGGGCCTCAAAGCGTGCCTTGAGCCCTTTCAGGATCTCGACGGTTTCAGCCACTGATGGCTCGTTAACATCGATCTTCTGGAAGCGGCGGGAAAGGGCGCTATCCTTCTCGAAAATTCCGCGAAACTCGGTGTAGGTCGTCGCACCGATGCATTTCAACTGACCGGACGAAAGCGCCGGCTTGAGCAGGTTGGAAGCATCCAGCGTACCGCCCGATGCCGAGCCGGCACCGATCAGGGTGTGAATTTCATCAATGAACAGAATCGCATTCGGGTTCTCGCTCAACTGCTTGATGACACCTTTCAAGCGTTGCTCAAAATCACCCCGGTACTTGGTTCCGGCCAGCAGGGATCCCATATCCAGTGAATAAACATTGGCCTTGGCCAGAATCTCGGGAATGTCGCCTTCGACAATCCGGCGAGCCAATCCTTCGGCAATGGCAGTTTTGCCCACACCCGCTTCGCCAACCAGTAACGGGTTGTTCTTGCGGCGACGGCAGAGTGTCTGAATGACTCGCTCAAGTTCCTTGTCGCGGCCAATCAGCGGATCTATTTTGCCCTGAAGTGCCAAGGCGTTGAGGTTGATCGTGTATTGCTCAAGCGGGCCGGACTGTTCCTTTTCCCCGTCGGTTTCCACTTCGCCTTCGGCTGGTGATTTCGGCTGCGGTACCTTGCTGATGCCGTGCGCGATGAAGTTCACCACGTCGAGGCGAGTTACCCCTTGTTTCTGCAGAAAATAAACGGCGTGCGAATCCTTCTCGCCATAAATGGCAACCAGTACGTTGGCGCCGTTGACTTCTTTTTTGCCAGAAGACTGGACATGCAGGATGGCGCGCTGGATAACACGCTGGAAGCCGAGCGTCGGCTGAGTATCGATGTCGTCTTCGCCGGACACGGTCGGGGTGTGCTCGTTGATGAAGTTGCCCAAATCCTTGCGCAGCGTATCCGGCTTGGCACCACAGGAACGCAACGCTTCTGCGGCTGACGGATTGTCAATCAGCGCCAGCAGCAGATGTTCGACAGTAATGAACTCGTGGCGTTTTTGACGCGCCTCGACAAAGGCCATGTGCAGGCTGACTTCGAGTTCCTGGGCAATCATCAGTTTTCCTCCATGATGCAAGCAAGCGGATGTTGGTGCCGGCGGGCGAATGCACTCACCTGTTCCACCTTGGTGGCCGCAATATCGCGCGGGAAAACCCCGCAAACACCACGTCCTTCATTGTGAACTTTGAGCATGATTCGCGTCGCTTGTTCAGTATCCAGAGAAAAAAATTGCTGCAGAACGACAATGACGAACTCCATCGGCGTGTAATCGTCGTTCAACAACATCACCTTGTACATTTTCGGCGGCTCCAGCTTGGCGCGTTGTGCTGCAAGCTGTCCGTCCTCGTGAATCTTTGTAGCCATAGTTTTGATTCTATACAGTCCAATTCAATCTGCAATAAGAAATATCAGGCTGGGGGGCTCAATTTTCGGGTGAGTTCGAGCAATTATCTGGCGAAGGTTTTGCTGCGCCGCGGAATCGAAACTTGTTGACGACATAATTCAAGTGGCGTAGAACGCAATTGTGTTTGAATTCAAGCTGAAACAAGGTTGCTGCAAGGCGCTGCGTCAGCGAACTCAAACAGGGAGTCGGGGAAACCCGGAAATCGTTCGTTTTTTGTAAGAAAGTAGCAAACATGGCACTCGGTACTGTCAAGTGGTTCAATGATTCCAAAGGTTTTGGCTTTATCACTCCTGATGATGGCAGCGAAGATCTTTTCGCGCATTTCTCCGCCATCAACATGAATGGTTTCAAGACCCTTAAGGAAGGCGACAAGGTTTCCTTCGAAGTCGTGCAAGGCCCCAAGGGTAAGCAGGCTTCCAACATCCAGAGCGCCTAAGCAACGGATCGTTTGAAATTGAAAGCCCGCCTGATTCAGGCGGGCTTTTTTCTATGGTGCCTCAGATTTCTCAGCTGATAGTGATTTCGTCCTGACGCTTGTCTCCGGTGTTGTCTTGCCAATTGACCGTGAGTTTGTCGCCGGTCTTGATGCCGCGCGCCTTGAAGGAAAATAGCGGGTTCTTGGCGATGGAGGTATTGAGTTGTCCGTCGATCATCGGTTTGCCGTTGTGGTTCACCGAGAAGCTCTGGATGAAGTGCTGTGCCAGTGTCTGACCGTTTTCATCCTTGCGTTGCCCGGTTTCCATCGGATGCTGCATCAGAATGCGGATTTCAGTAATTTCGCCCTTGATCTGGGCCCGAATCTTGATTTGTTCTCCCACGGCTAAGCTCCGCAACCGCCAAGCGTGACTTTGATTTCACGAAAGGCAACGTAGGTCTTGCCATCAAGTGTTTTAACCATGGTACGCACGCGGGTTGTTTCAGCAAGCTTTAGCTGCACGCGGGCATAGGGCAGCGCAGGGCCGGAATATTCCATGATGGCGGCGAGTGGTGTCGGATTTTTGTCCGCAAAAATGGCCAGGCTGCGAGTGTTTTCGATATTGCTGCTGATCTCGATCTCGACCTTTGCGCCATTTTCGGCAATTTCCGGCGCATTGATCAGAATATCCCGCGACTCGGCCGTGTTGGCGCCGCCATAGGCTTTCAGCGCGTCGTTGATGTTGCGGGCAGCAAAGGCATTGCGGTTCCATTCGGCCGCAAATACGCCGGTTGGTGTCAGCAGGCCGGTCCCGACTAGCGGCGAGAGGAGGGCTGCCACAGAGCCGCCTTTGAGCAGTCTTCGGCGTAATTCGAACAAGGGTTTTCTCCTGCGGTCTATTCGGCAACCCAGTGGCCGGATTTGCCGCCCGTTTTTTCCAGCAGGCGGATATTGTCGATGCGCATGCCGCGGTCAACGGCTTTTGCCATGTCATAAATGGTCAGTAAGCCAACGGCAGTAGCGGTCAGTGCTTCCATTTCGACCCCGGTTCGACCGAAGCATTCGGCAGTCACGGTACAGTGAACAGCGCTTTGCACTTCGTCGATGCTGAAGTCGGCGGCGACGCGGGTCAGTGCAATGGGGTGGCAAAGCGGGATCAGATCGCCGGTGCGTTTTGACGCCTGAATGGCAGCGATTCGGGCGATGCCGAGAACGTCCCCTTTTTTGGCGGAGCCGGAACGGATCAGTGCCAGCGTTTCGGGTTTCATGAAAATACTGCCGGCCGCACGTGCAACGCGTGCTGTTTCAGTCTTGCTGCCAACATCGACCATATGGGCCTGGCCGGTACTGTCAAAATGGGTAAGGGTCTGGTTTGTCACAGGAATTCACAGGTAGTTACGATTCGCCAAAGTGGCGGTTTTTGGGCTGCGGTATCATAGCACCATGACTCTTGCTAGCTGCTTCGTTGCCGCAATCCTGGCTTGTTCCCTGAGCCTGCAGCCTTTGCGTGCCGACGAACTGCCAGAACTTGGCGATGTCGCCAGCAATGACTTGTCGTTGAGTGCAGAGAAAAAAATTGGCCAGCAAATCATGCATGAAATTCGCTGGCGGGAACCGTCCTATCTGGAGGATTCGGATGTCGAAGCCTATCTCAATCAATTGGGCGGGCAACTGGCTGCGGTCAGCAATGATCCGGGGCTTGGCTATTTTTTCTTTCCCATCAACGATCCGAGCATCAATGCTTTTGCCATGCCCGGGGGCTATATCGGTGTGCACACTGGCCTAGTCTTGTCGGCGCAGTCGGAATCCGAACTGGCCGGGGTGTTGGCGCATGAGATTTCGCACGTCACGCAGCGCCATATCGCGCGACAGGTGTTTCAATCCAAGAAAATTGGCATGGCCTCAATGGTAGCCATGGGGCTGGCGCTCCTGGCGGCGCGTTCAAACGGACAGGTGGCAGGGGCCGCGATTGCGACGACGCAAGCCGGAGCGATTTCAGCGCAACTTGCCTTTTCGCGCGATTTCGAACGTGAAGCCGACCGCCAGGGCTTCGATATCCTGCGCAAGTCGGGTTTTGATGTGCGCGGCATGTCCGCCTTTTTCGAGCGCCTACAGCGGGCTGTTCGCCTCTATGAAAATAATGCGACCGCCTATCTGCGGACGCACCCGCTGACCGGTGAACGTTTGACCGACATGCAGAACCGCGAACAATCGGTCGGTTATCGCCAGATGCCGGATAGCGTCGACTTTCAGTTGGTGCGTGCGAAGTTGCGGGCGATGCAGGGAACGCCGGGCGAGGCGATCAAGGATTTCGAGACTTTGCTCAGTGAAAAGAAATTTACCGCCGAAGCGGCAACCCGTTATGGCCTGGCCTATGCGCTCTATCGGGGGCGTGATTGGGCGAGTGCGGAGCGCGAGGCCTTGGCGGCCCGTCAGATGAAAGTTTCCGCCGCCATGCTTGAACGCTTGCTGGCGGATATTCTTGTCGCCAAGGGCGAGGTCGGGAGTGGGTTGAGTGTCTATCGTGATGCGATGGTGCGTTTTCCGCTGCACATGGGTTTGCTGTATGGTTATGGCGGTGCACTGATCGGCGCCCGTCGCTTTGAAGAGGCGCTGCGTTTTTCCGAGGCACAGTTGCAGAATTACCCGGATGATGTTCGTTTGCACAAGATGCGGGCGGAAAGCTACGCCGGGCTGGGGCGCAAGGCGCAGCAGCACCAGTCGCTGGCCCAGGTTTTTGCCTTGCAGGGCCAGACGGCCGGGGCGATCGAGCAACTGCAGTTGGCGCAGCGGGCCGGTGATGCCAATTTTTTTGAAATGTCGGTGATTGATGCCCGACTGCGTGAGCTGAAGCGCCAACTTGCCGAGGAACTCAAGGAGAAGCGCAATTGAGGGTAAAATATTTGGCCTTATCAGGAAGCTAAACGACCTTGGAATTTGA
>CAYWNX010000090.1:4839-8772 GCA_964459735.1 uncultured Dechloromonas sp.
CAGGGCGAACCCGCCGCTTGGCTTTTTGAGGGGCCGATTGATTGTCTGATCGCCTGGGATGCGCCGACCCTGGCGGAGACGCTGGCCCGCCTGGAGCGCGAGCCCGGCTGGGTAGTTGCCACCCTGGATTACGAGTTGGGTTACCTGCTGGAACCCAAGGCTGCGCCGCCGGCTTGGCTGCCCTCGGAGTCTCGTCCGCTGGCCAGATTCTGGCGCTTCACTGATTGTCTTTGCTTGCGTGCTGACGAGGCTGAAAACTGGCTGGCGGCGCATGTCAGCGATGCGGCAGCCGGGGTTGGCGGGTTGCGACCGCTTATTTCCGAAAATGAGCACCTTGCTGCGGTCAACCGGATAAAACACCTGATTTCCGAGGGCGACTGCTATCAGGTTAATTTCACCCTGCCGATTGAATTTGAATGGTTCGGGGCACCCCTTGATCTCTATGCCCGACTGCGCCAGCATCAACCCGTGCGCTACGGTGGTTTTGTCGGCGACACGCAGCAGGGGCTGGTTTCGCTGTCGCCTGAACTGTTTCTCGAACGCCGCGCCGATCGGTTGCTGACCCGGCCGATGAAAGGTACGGCGCCGCGTCACTCACCGCCGGAACAACTGCAGGCCTCGGAGAAGGACAGGGCCGAAAATCTGATGATTGTCGATTTGTTGCGCAACGATCTCGGGCGCATTGCCGATAACGGTAGCGTCGTGGTTGATCGGCTCTTCGAGATCGAGGATTACCCGACGGTCTGGCAGATGGTATCGGAGGTCTCGGCCCGGGTTGGCAGCTGTAAATTTGCCGAGGTATTGCAGGCGCTTTTCCCCTGCGGTTCAATCACCGGGGCGCCGAAAGTTCGCGCCATGCAGATCGCGGCTGAACTGGAGAGTTCGCCGCGTGGTCTCTATACCGGTGCCCTGGGTTGGCTGGCACCAAACGGCGACTTTCGGCTCAATGTGGCGATTCGCACGCTGGAGCTAAAAGCCGGGCAGACCGGCAAGTTGGGGGTGGGGGGCGGTATTGTCGCCGACTCACAACCGGCGTCTGAATGGCAGGAGTGTTTGCTCAAAGCCAAATTTTTAGGCGATTGCGATCCGGGTCTGAAATTAATTGAAACCCTGCGTCGGGAAAACGGGCAATACCCGCGTCTGGCCGGGCATCTGGCCCGCTTGCGCCGTTCGGCGGCGTGGTTTGGTTTTGGGCTGGATGAGGCAGTTGTGCAGCAGCATCTGGCGGTGCAGCCGGATACCGGCAACTGGCGGGTCCGGTTCACGCTTGCCAAGTCGGGAGAGATTGAAGTGCAGTCGTTTGCCTTGCTGGAAGAGCCCGCCGGTGTTCGTTACGCGCAATTGGCCAATGAGCGAATCGACTCGACGGATTCACTGCGTCGTCATAAAACGACCGAGCGCCGGCTTTACGATGAGGCGTTGCGGCAGCTGCCAGCTGCCTCGTCAATTTTTGACCTGGTTTTCCTGAACGAACGGGGCGAGGTGGCCGAAGGGGCGCGCAGCAATGTTTTTGTCGAGCGGGATGGCCTGTTGCTGACGCCTGCGCTGGCTAGCGGTTGCCTGCCGGGTGTCTTGCGGGCCGAATTGCTGGCGAGTGGTCGCGCCAACGAGGCGATTGTGAGACTGGAAGATTTGCAAGCCGGTTTCTGGCTGGGCAATGCCTTGCGTGGCTTGATACGGGTTGAGCTATTGGCGGTAGAAACGGCCTGAAAATTGGTATTTTCAGGCCGTCGACCGTAGCAGCAATCAGCGGCGCAGCTTGCGCAGGTAAATGCCAATCAATGAGAAGAGGCCAGCGGCCATACCGTAGTAGAGCGCCTTGGCACCGACATCCTGATATTCTACAAGGACCGGTCTCTCGTCTTCCACGGTGTAACGGATGGTGGTCTGGAAATGCCAGGAAGAGCTTTTTACTTCGATTAAGCCATCGGTCTTCTTCCACTTGAGCCAGTTCATTTCTTCCATCACATCACCGGCATCGGTCGGGATGACGAGAGTGCTGTAAAGGCCCTGGCTCTTGGCTTCAGCCAGTTGCGCATAGGGAATGCCGCAGATTTCGCCATCCTTGCAAACGGCGGCAACGCGGAATTCCGGCTTCCAGACCGAGGTTTTGTCCCACGGCCAAGTGATGATGAAGGCGACGGTCCAGACCCAGACCAAGCCACAGAAAATCATCATGGCGAGGAAGATTTTGGCAAACATGCCGCGTTTGTCGAGAGACATTTATTTCCTTCGTTTAGCCGAGTTTGGCCAGTTGGGGTTTGAGCTTTTCCAGCGTTGCGGTGAAGTCGGCAACCCGTTGTTTTTCCTGATCGACCACGGCAGCCGGGGCGCGGGCGACGAAGCCTTCGTTGGAAAGCTTGTTCTGGGCGATGGAAATCTGCTTTTCCAGCTTTTCGATTTCCTTGGCCAGACGCTCGCGTTCCGCTGCCGGGTCGATTTCCACCTTCAGCATCAGGCGGGTTTCGCCCACTACTGCGACCGGTGACATTTCGTCGACCGGCATCTCGTCCACGACTTGTACTTCGGAAAGCTTGGCGAGGGCTTGCAGGATGGGGGCGAACGCTGCGATGTCAGCACCGCCGCCAGCCACAATGAGCGGCATGCGCTGGGCCGGCGAGAGATTCATTTCGCCACGCAGATTGCGGCAGGCGTAGGCCAGCGCCTTCAGGCGCTCGACCCTGGCTTCAGCAGCCTCGTCGATACGCGACAGATCGGCGCATGGGTAAGCGGCGAGCATGATCGAATCGTGTGTCTTGCGGCCAGCAATCGGGCCCACGGTTTGCCACAGCTCTTCGGTAATGAACGGGATCAGCGGGTGGGCCAGGCGCAATACCGCTTCCAGCGTCCGGATCAGCGTTCGGCGGGCGCCGCGTTGCTGGGCATCGTCGCCAGTCTGGATCTCGACCTTGGCGATTTCCAGATACCAGTCGCAGTACTCGTCCCAGACGAATTTGTAGATGGCCTGAGCGACGAGGTCAAAGCGGTAGTCGGTAAAATGTTGCTCGACCTCCTGTTCGACCCGTTGCAACTGGCTGACGATCCAGCGGTCGGCAAAACTGAAATCCAGGCGCTTATTTGCCTCAATTCCGCCGTCGACCGCGACACATGCACCATTGATACCTTGCTGGTGGTCGAGGGCCAGATCGTGGCCTTCGACATTCATCAGCACGAAGCGCGTTGCGTTCCACAGCTTGTTACAGAAATTGCGGTAACCGTCGCAGCGATTCAGGTCGAACTTGATGTCGCGGCCCGGTGAAGCCAGGCTGGCGAAGGTGAAGCGCAGCGCGTCGGTGCCGAAAGCCGGGATGCCTTCCGGAAATTCCTTCTTCGTCTTCTTGGCGATACTCTCCGCCTGCTTCGGATTCATCAGGCCGGTCGTGCGCTTCTCGATCAGGGCATCAAGGCCGATGCCGTCGATCAGGTCGATCGGGTCGAGCACGTTGCCCTTGGACTTGGACATTTTCTGGCCTTCGCCATCGCGGATCAGGCCGTGCACATAGACATGCTTGAACGGAATCCTGCCGGTGATGTGCTTGGTCATCATCACCATCCGGGCGACCCAGAAGAAAATGATGTCAAAGCCGGTGACGAGGACGGAGGAGGGCAAATATTGCTGCAAAAGTGGGTTGACCGCATCGACCGCCTCGTCGCCCGTCCAGTCCAGCGTCGAGAACGGCCACAGGGCGCTCGAATACCAGGTGTCGAGAACATCCTCGTCACGCTTCAGCGGGCCGCTGTAGCCAGTCTTGGCAGCTTCGGCCCTGGCTTCTTCCTCGTTTTGAGCGACGAAGATTTCGCCGTTGTCGCCGTACCAGGCCGGGATCTGGTGACCCCACCAGAGCTGGCGGGAAATACACCAGTCCTGAATGTTGTTCAGCCACTGGTTGTAGGTATTGACCCAGTTTTCCGGATAGAACTTGATCTCGCCGG
>CAYWNX010000091.1:0-8766 GCA_964459735.1 uncultured Dechloromonas sp.
TCAGCCAGAACGCGTACGGCGAACTTGAAGACAGCCTGACCATCCATGCGCAGGAACGGGTCACCTGTTACCTGGCCGCCGCAAATCTGGCCCGGCACATTAAGGATGCCATTCTGGCTGCCATCGGCGTGCATGGCGATCGCCAAAATTCCGGGAGTCTCTGACGCTTCGAGGACGACCGCACCGGCACCGTCGCCGAAGAGTACGCAGGTGCTGCGATCATTCCAGTCAAGTATGCGTGAGAATACCTCGGCGCCAATGACCAATGCCTTTTTATGGCTGCCGGACCGAATAAATTTTTCGGCAATTCCAAGCGCGTAGGTAAAGCCGGCGCAAACTGCCTGCACATCGAATGCGGCAGCCCCTTTATTGCCCAGCCGGCCCTGAATCAAACATGCCGTGCTGGGAAATATAAAATCGGGCGTCGACGTGGCGACAATAATCAGATCGAGATCACTACCAGCGACACCGGCCATTTCCAGTGCTCTCTGGGCGGCAACAAGACCCAGTTCGCTTGAGGTTGTGCCCGGCTCAGCCAGGTAGCGACTGCGAATTCCTGTACGGGTGACGATCCACTCATCGTTGGTATCGATACCGCGTGCGGCCAGATCGTTGTTGGTGACGGGGTTGCCCGGGAGGCAACTACCGGTACCGATCAGACGAGCATACATTCAGATATTCTCCCCAGCGACAGTTGGCACCGATGCCATCTCGGCGATACGCCCGGTAATGCGTTCCAAAACCCGGTTTTCTGCAGCATCGTAGGCACGGGAAATCGCGTTACCAAAGGCCAGCATATCCGCCGAGCCGTGACTTTTAACGGATATCCCCTTGAGTCCAAGGAGAATTGCTCCGTTGTAGAGGCGGTGGTCGAAACGCTTTTTGAAGTTATTGAGAACGGAAATGGCGATCAGCGCAGCGATCTTGGTCAACCAATTGCGCTTGAATTCACTGCGCAACGAGGAGGCCAACATCTGGGCTAATCCTTCAGAGGTTTTCAGGGCCACATTGCCAACAAAGCCATCGCAAACAATGACGTCCGCCTCACCCTTGAAGATACCGTCACCTTCGACATTACCGATAAAGTTGAGATCGGAAGCGCGCAACAGTTCAGCGGCCGCCTTGACTACTTCATTGCCCTTGATCTCTTCTGCGCCAATGTTCAGGATGCCGACAGTGGGGCGCTCTTTATGCTCCATTGCGGCGACCAGCATGGCACCCATGATGCCGAATTGCAGCAGATGTTCCGGGCCACAATCGACGTTTGCGCCCAGATCAAGCATGTGCGTGTGACCATTAATGGTCGGTAGCGGCGCGCAGATCGCTGGCCGATCGATTCCCGGCAACATTTTTAAGACGAAACGGGAAATAGCCATCAGTGCGCCCGTATTGCCAGCTGAAACGCAGGCGTCCGCCTCGCCGAACTTGACGAGATTGATCGCGACACGCATGGACGAGTCTTTTTTGTTGCGCAGGGCAAGTGCTGGCGACTCATCCATGCCAACCACTTCGGAGGCGTGTACGACGCGCAGGCGGGGGTCTTCGGCATAACTACCAAGCATCGGACGCAAAAACTCCTCCTGACCTACCAGGATGAGATTAGCTGCCGGATGCCCCACAAGGAACTGGATGGCCGCGGGCACCGTCACTGACGGCCCGTGGTCACCCCCCATGCAATCAATGGCGATGCGGGTTTTCATGGCAAAAGAAAAGGCAGGCAATCCGAAACGGACCGCCTGCCCTTCGAATGACTGATTACTCGCCCTTTGCCTTCAGAACTTTCTTGCCACGGTAAAAACCGTTGGGAGAAATGTGGTGACGCAGATGTGCTTCACCAGTGGTGGACTCGATAGCCAGCGGCGGGCTGGTCAGGAAGTCGTGCGCGCGATGCATGCCACGCTTGGAAGGGGATTTTTTGTTCTGTTGAACGGCCATGTTAATACTCCAAAAAAATCAGTTCGGCTTACCTTTAAGCCCAGACAGTACTTCAAACGGATTGATCCGTTCGCCAGCATCGGCTGCACCAGGTAAGCCACATTTTTCGTGCCGCGGCGCGACTGGCAGGGCCAGGAGGATTTCATCCTCCACCAATTCAGCCACATTCAGTTCGCCTGCCACCGGCAGGAAATCTCGGGTGTCGTCTTCCAGTTCGTCTTGCGACATATCGGCGCCTTCCGGGATAAGCTCCAGCAGGCTATCAACATCAAGGTTGAAAGGAATGGCTTTCAGGCAACGCTGGCAAGCAAGCGGCAATAGTCCGCCAATCTCCAGGTGCAACATCAACTCTCCATGCTCACTCTTGAAACCCTGAAGCTGGAAACTGACGTCTCCTGATACTTCAACCAGCAGATCGTGCAGGCGTTCCAAGCTGGAAACAGCCAGCGTCCCCTCGAGAACACGGCCTTCCTTGGCAAACATAAAAGCGTCTGAAATTCTTTTCACTCTTGAACTGTTTCGACTCAAACGCGAGATGATATTATTTTTGGCTTTCCAAGTCAAAACAAAGTGCCGCCTCAAGAAGTCGACGCAACACCTTGTTGTAACGAAACTTTCATGCCACAAACACTGATTCTTGCATCCACCTCGCCATATCGCCGCGAATTGCTGGGCCGACTGGGCCTGCCTTTTGAGGTTGCCAATCCACAAACCGACGAAAGCCGCCTACTCAATGAAAGCCCTGAGGCGATGGCACTCAGGCTTTCCGAAGCCAAGGCGCGCGCTGTTTCCGGTGCCTTTCCCGATGCCCTGATTATTGGTAGCGACCAGGTTGCTACGGTCGACGGCGAAATATATGGCAAACCTGGCACCCATGAGCGTGCCGTCGCGCAACTGCGCGCCCTTTCCGGGAGGACGGTCAATTTTTTCACCGGGCTCTCTCTTTTGAATGCCCGTACGGGTCAAGCGGAAACTCGTGGTGTGGCAACACTAGTCACTTTCCGCGAGTTGACGGACAGAGAAATCGAGAACTACCTGAAGCGCGAACCCGCCTACAACTGTGCCGGCTCAGCTAAGTCAGAAGGCTTGGGCATTGCGCTGCTTAGCCGCATGCAGGGTGACGACCCAAATGCACTGGTTGGCTTACCGCTGATTGCGTTGTGCGATTTGCTGCGCAATCAGGGTGTGGCGATTCTTTGATGGCCGGCACCCTTTATCTGATACCGGTGCCACTCGGCCCGACTGCGCCACAGGAATCACTGCCGGCCAATGTTTTGGCAACAGTACGGCCGTTGACCTGCTTTGTTGTGGAGCAGGCAAAAACGGCACGCGCTTTCCTGAAAGCTGCAGGGACGGACACACCCTTGCAGGAATTGCAACTTGAAGAACTTAACGAGCACACCAAAGCCGATGCGCTTGACCGTCTTTTAGCACCGTTGCGTGCAGGCCAGGATATCGGCTTGCTTTCTGAAGCGGGTTGCCCAGCGGTGGCTGACCCTGGTGCCAACTTGGTCGCTCTGGCGCAAAGGGAAAACATCAGGGTTGTACCGCTGATTGGTCCTTCTTCGCTGCTGCTGGCGCTGATGGCTTCCGGGTTGAATGGCCAGCGTTTCGCTTTCCAGGGCTACCTGCCCGCCAAGGAAGCTGAGCGAACGAAAGCGCTACGCGACCTGGAAAGCGAGTCGCGCAAGCGAAAGCAGACGCAACTGTTTATTGAAACCCCTTACCGCAACCAGGCCATGTTCGAGAGCATTTTGCAGACTTGCCTGTCAACGACGCAACTGACCGTGGCCACCGATCTGACGCTAAATAGTGAATCTGTGCTGACTCGCACAATCGCCCAGTGGAAAAAGCAAACGCCGCCCGAAATAGAGCGGCGTCCAACCGTCTTCCTGCTACTGGCCTGAATATCAGCGCAGCGTTGCGTTCATCGCGCTTTCGGAAAACCCCTTCCAGAAGCTATTAACCGCACCTGCACCCAAGCGCTTGGCGAATCGCTCTGCAATGTTGTCCTTGATCGAGTAATCGAGGACTTTCTCAGCTTTGATAACATCGCGCGCCACCGAATCGACGCTACCGAAGTCGTCTGCAAGACCCAGTTGAATACTCTGCGCCCCAGTCCACATCAAGCCTGAGAACATCTCCGGGGTTTCTTTCAGTCGCTTGCCGCGCCCGGCTTTGACAACATCAATGAACTGCTGATGAATGTCGTTCAACAATAATTGCGCATGAACCTTGTGCTCGGGCACCTGGGGTGAGAACGGATCAAGGAAACCCTTGTTTTCACCTGCCGTGAGCAAACGCCGCTCAACACCGAATTTGTCCATCACTCCGGTGAATCCGAAGCCATCCATCAAAACGCCAATCGAGCCAACAATACTGGCTTTATTGACATAAATTTTGTCAGCCGCAACGGCCACGTAGTAACCACCCGAGGCACAAATATCTTCAATCACTACGTAGAGCGGCTTTTCAGGGTATTTCCCACGCAAGCGACGGATTTCATCATTAATAATGCCTGATTGCACTGGGCTGCCACCGGGGCTATTGATGCGCAGGATGATGCCCGCAGCGTTTTTTTCTTCAAACGCCCCGGACAGTGCCGCTACCATGTTTTCCCCGTTAGCTTCGCCTTTTGCCTGAATCACGCCGTCCAGGTTAATCAAAGCGGTGTGGCGCTCCTGATGCTCGGTGCCAGCACCCCAGTCAACAACCATGATAAGGACAACCAGCAGGTAGGCGAATCCGAGTAGTTTGAAAAAGATGCCCCAGCGCCGATTTGCGCGTTGCTCATTTAACGCTGAGAACGCAAGCTTTTCCAAGGTTTTCCGCTCCCAGGCGGGGTCATTGTTGGGAGATTGGGGTGTATCCATAATTGCTTTCTTGCTCTAAAAATACCTTTGATTCGATCTCGCGCAGCTTGAGGGGTTTCAAACCTTTTCCCTGGCAACGTCCGCTGAGACATCTGCCCGACTCCGGAGCATAAAGCGCGCCATGAATCGAGCAAATCAAGTATAACTTGGAATCATCGAAGAACTGGCCCGGCTGCCAGTCCAACTGAGCCGGGACGTGCCCACACTCGTTCAAATAGCCGAAAACTTGACCATGAAAACGGATCGCAAAGGCAGGCGTCTCGCGACCATAACGGGAAACGCTGAATCTGAAGCCAGAGCCCGCCTCGACGAGTTCATGGCTGGCACAGATCAGGCGAAGCGCTGCAGCCATTGGTCAAGTTCCGGAACGTTATGCAGGCAGGCCAGTGGTGCGTGTTCAAGTAGGTGGTCATGTCGATGCGCCCCATAAGTTACGCCCAAACTGGCAACGCCGGCATTGCGAGCCATCAGCAGATCGTGCGAAGTGTCGCCGATCATTACTGTCGCCCCGGCTGGCATGCCGAATTCTGTCATCAGTTCTTCCAGCATTTGTGGATGCGGCTTGGAATGACACTCGTCGGCACAACGTGTGGCTTGAAAAAAGGAACGCAAGCCTGAATGGTCAAGTGCCCGATCAAGGCCGTGGCGACTTTTGCCGGTGGCTATGCTCAGAATATGCCCGGCTGCCTGTAGGCGGTTGAGCATTGCCCGGACGCCGGCAAACAGCGTGAGCTGATGGTCGCCGGCCAGATAGTGGAAGCGATAGCGGTCGGCAACGATTGGGTAGTGTTCTGGAGCCAAGTCCGGAACGGCATGGCGCATGGCATCAATCAGACCCAAGCCGATCACGTGGCGGGCACGGGCGTCATCCGGAACTGGCAATTCAAGGTCGCGGCAAGCGGCCTGGATGGCCTGAACAATGGCGCTGGCCGAATCAAGCAGCGTGCCATCCCAATCGAAAACAATCAGTTCGTATTTCATTAGTCCTACAAGCCCTTTGCAAAAATATCGTTCATATTTTCGGCACTGAATTCTCGTGTTTTTTGGCTGTCGACCGCGGCAATATAGGATCTGATCCCCTCTGGCACCGGCGCAATACACTCCAGCGGCACCGCCGTCAGTGGATGCCGAAAAGCCATCCGCCAGGCATGCAAAGCCATGCGCTTCAGGCCGTCGCGCTTGAGGTTCTTGTTCAACGCGAATTCGCCATACTTCTCGTCGCCGAGAATGGGAAAACCAAGATGTGCCAGATGGACCCGAATCTGATGTGTCCGCCCGGTTTTCAGCTGCGCTTCGAGCAGGCTCATTTCCGGCCAACGGGCCAAAAGTCGGAAAACAGTATGCGACGCCTTGCCTTCCGGATTTACCGAAACCCGCCGTTCGCCACTTTCCGTCAGGTATTTATGCAGCGGCAGTTTGACGTGCTGCGTGTTATTCATCCAGCGCCCTTTGACCAGCACCAGATAGCGCTTGTCAGCCCCGGCGCCATGCTCGCGGAACATGTCGTGCAAGGCGGTCAGCGCCAGGCGTTTCTTGCCGACAAGAAGCACGCCCGAGGTTTCACGGTCAAGTCGATGCGCCAACTCAAGGAATTTGGCCTGCGGCCTTTGTCGGCGCAAGGCTTCGATGACACCAAAACTGACGCCACTACCACCGTGCACCGCAATGCCTTCCGGTTTGTCGATCACCAACATCGCCTCATCTTCGTAGATGATCGGCAAATCGACTCGCTGCTTGGCGGCCTCATCAACTTCGTTCTGTGGCCGCTCGGCAATCCGGATTGGCGGAATGCGCAAGGTATCACCCAGACAAAGTCGGTAGGTCGCATCGACCCGCCCGCTATTAACTCGCACTTCGCCACTGCGCAAAATGCGGTAAATATGGCTCTTCGGCACTCCCTTGCAGCAACGGATCAGGAAGTTGTCAATACGCTGGCCTTGCTCTTCTTCACTGATCACGACATGGGTGACCGAATTGTTACCAGCGCTGTTCATTTTGAAATATACTGCCCACGTTTTACGTCTCGGTTTGCAAGAGATTCAGAACTGTCAGACCGTTTGCCTCGCGCCAGTAGCGCGACCGCCAGACGGCAGGCTCCGAAGACTCACTTGCGCGACGTGCGCAAGCCAAAGCAACGTAAAACGACTGGTTAAGTTCACTCACCAAAAGTAGTGATGTTAATGGATTAGCCCGCCGTAAGCACGCACGGATTGCCCGTCGCAGGAATTTTCAAGTCGCGCCTTTCAATAAAAACAACGCGACTGTTTGTTGATCAGCACTTTCATCATCGCCTTTGCCTTTATTAACATGCAACCCGATAACTGAAACTGTCGCTGCCTGCTCGGGTGCTCCATTGCCGTGTGCTTTGGTGCGCTGGGAGCCCCAAAATAATGAAACGCATGCTCTTTAATGCGACACAGGCCGAAGAACTCCGTGTCGCCATTGTTGATGGTCAGAAGCTAATTGATCTAGACATTGAATCGGCCGCCAAAGAACAACGCAAAAGCAACATCTACAAGGGTGTCATCACCCGCATCGAACCCAGTCTCGAAGCCTGCTTCGTCGACTACGGTGCTGATCGCCACGGATTTTTGCCTTTCAAGGAAGTTTCCCGTTCGTTCTTCCAGCCCGGCGTCGAAACAGGTCGTGCCAAGATCAACGAAGCATTGAAAGAAGGCCAGGAGCTGATTGTTCAGGTCGACAAGGACGAGCGTGGCAACAAGGGCGCCGCCCTGACCACCTACGTTTCCCTGGCCGGCCGCTATCTGGTCCTGATGCCGAACAACCCACGCGGTGGCGGCGTCTCCCGTCGCGTTGATGGTGATGAACGCACTGAGCTGCGTGAAACCATGGATCAGCTCGAAGTGCCCAACGGCATGAGCCTGATCGCCCGTACAGCAGCCATTGGCCGTCAGGCTGAAGAACTGCAGTGGGACCTGAACTATCTGCTGCAACTCTGGACCGCCATCGAAGGCGCCGCCAAGCAGCAGAGTGGTGCTTTCCTGATTTATCTGGAAGGCAGCCTGGTCATTCGCGCCATTCGCGACTACTTCCAGCCGGAAATCGGCGAAATCCTGATCGATACCGACGAAGTGTACGAGCAGGCCCGCGCCTTCATGGACACGGTGATGCCGGGCAACGTCCATCGCGTCAAACGCTATCACGACGACGTGCCGCTGTTTTCCCGTTTCCAGATTGAGCACCAGATCGAAACCGCCTTCGGTCGTCAGGTTAACCTGCCCTCCGGTGGCGCCATTGTTATCGACCACACTGAAGCACTGGTGGCGGTTGACGTCAACTCTGGCCGCTCGACCAAGGGTGCGGACATCGAAGAAACCGCATTCAAGACCAACCTGGAAGCGGCTGAAGAACTAGCCCGTCAGCTCCGTCTGCGCGACCTCGGTGGCCTGATCGTCATTGACTTCATCGATATGGAAAACCAGCGCAATCAACGTGAAGTTGAAAATCGCCTGCGCGATGCGCTGCGTTTCGACCGCGCCCGCGTCCAGATGGGCAAGATCAGCCGTTTCGGCCTGATGGAATTGTCCCGTCAACGCCTGCGCCCTGCCCTGGCCGAAACCAGTTACATCTCCTGCCCGCGCTGTACCGGTACTGGCCATATCCGCTCCACTGAATCTGCTGCGCTGCATATCCTGCGCATTCTGGAAGAGGAAGCAATGAAGGAAAACACCGGTGCCGTGCATGTTCAGGTTCCGGTTGATGTTGCCACCTTCCTGCTCAATGAAAAGCGTCCGGATATCCAGGCCATTGAGATGCGCCACAAGGCAACCATCCTGCTGATTCCGAATATCCACCTTGAGACTCCGGCGCACACCATTACCCGTCTGCGCCACGACGACCTGAACAGCGAAGATGTTCGCGAACCATCCTACAAAATGGTCGATGCACCAATCGAGGAAGCCATCAAACTGGCCACTCAACAGGAGGCCGCCAAGCC
>CAYWNX010000092.1:0-8748 GCA_964459735.1 uncultured Dechloromonas sp.
ATCGGTCGCCACATCGCTGCGCGCCAGCACGTACTTGGTGTTGAAGATGTTGAGGCCCTTGTTTTCCATGGCGCCCATGTTGAAATCGCCGACGGCGACGATCATGTAATGGTCGAGGTCGCATTCGAGGCCGAAGCGTCCTTCATCCCAGCGCATCGATTTTTTCAGTGCCGCCATGGCGTGCGGGCACTGGTCGAGCTTGCCCGGCTCGACGTAGATGGCGAGTTGCACGCTGCGGCCGGAGGCGGTCTTGAAAGTGTCGAACAGGCCGTCGAGCTTGCCGGCGACGAGGGCGAACAGGTAGCACGGCTTGCGGAAGGGGTCGGCCCAGCGCGCCCAGTGGCGGCCATCGGCTTCCTCGCCTTGCGCCACGGGGTTGCCGTTGGCGAGCAGCACCGGCAAGGCAGCCTGATCGGCGTGCAGGGTCACGGTGTAGATCGACATCACGTCCGGACGGTCGAGGAACCAGGTAATCCGGCGAAAACCCTGCGCCTCGCACTGGGTGAAATAGCCGTCCTTGGAGCGGTACAGGCCGGAGAGGCGGGTGTTCTTGTCAGGGTTGATGCGGACGATGGTTTGCAGCGTGAAGGCGTCGGGCAGGCCGGTAATGGTCAGCGTGTTTTCGCTGGCCGAAAATTCCGCTTTTTTGCCGTCGACCGTAACGCTCAGGGTTTCCAGTTCTTCGCCGTCGAGAACCAGCGGTTGGTTCGCCGCAGCCGGATTGCGGCGCATCGCCAGCGTGGCGGTCACGGTGGTGCTGCCAGTTTCGATGACGAAATCGAGGTCGACCGTATCGACCAGGAAAGCGGGCGGGGTGTAGTTCTTGAGGTAAATCGTCTGGGAGGTATCGGTTTTCATTGTTTGACTGGGTATCGGGATTTAAGCCGACGATGATACGTCAAACTGTGAAGCGCCCCGCCAGCCGAGCAGCGGGGCGTCCTTGTTCCGGGGGCTCGGTCAGGGAAGGTGAGAGCCCGCCGAATCAGCGGTCATGCCCATGGTCGTGGCCATGCTTGTTGCCGTGTCCCCGGCCCCGGTCGTCATGACGGTCGGGGCCTCGGTGATCGCCGCGATAGCCATCGCGATATCCGTCGCGGTTGTAATCGCGGTGACCGCCATGCCGCTCCTGATACCGCGGCGCGTATTCGCGGCTATACCAGTCATTCCGCACAAAATAGACCTGTTCGCCGCAGGCGTTGTAGGTGTGGCAATGCTTCCGCCAGTGTCTGGCATGGCCTTCGGGAACATGAAGATAGAGCGGCGGGCGCCCCCTTGGCACCATCTGCACCCGCCGTGGCTCGGAATAGATCAGTGCCGGCGGCGGGTAGCCGCCGATGTCGATTCGGCCATAGAAGCCCGGTTGCCCGATACTGACTGAAACGCCGACATCGCCGGCGAATGACGGGGTGCTCAGGGCAATGGCGGCGCTGGTGGCCGCGATCAGGAGATATTTCATGTCTTGGATTTCCGTTTGAGATCGTGAGGGATTAACGCATCGAGTCAGTGCCTTGCTGACATTTCGTTTGTAACATTTGTAAGCGGGCGCTGCCGGCAAGGCTTGACGGCCGGATGGCAATCAGCGCCGGCGCCAGACCTGCCAGCGCTCTCGGCCGGCAAAGACCGGAATCGAGTCGTAGACCGCAGCATCTTCGACAGGTTCGAAATTGGGCATCAGCAGCGCATCGAGTTCCGCGGGCAGGATGCCGAAGGGCGGCCCTTTCGGCTGCTCGCAGATAAAGAAAAAGCCGGCCAGCAGGGCGCCGCAGGGCAGCAGTTCGGCCACGCGCTTTCCCCAGTCGGCCCACAGCTTGCGCGGCAGGGCGCAGAGGAAGGCGCGTTCGTAGATCAGGGCGTAGGGGGCGGCGGGGGTGAAGGTGAAAAAATCGTCGCAAATCAGGTCGACCGTAGTCTTCGCCAAAACCTCCCGGGCAATGGCGACTGCTGCCGGCGAGAAATCGAGGGCGGTGACCGGCCAATTGCGTTCGGCCAGGTAGCCCGCTTCCCAGGCGCTGCCGCAGCCGGGGATCAGCGAATTGAGCGGCGCCGGCTGGCGGGAAACGAAATCGGCGAAGGCGGCGGGCACCTTGCCGGCATCCCATGGCGTGGTGCCGGCAGCGAAGCGTTTGCTCCAGAAATCCGGGTGCTCCGGGCGTTGCTCATCTGCTTTGATCTGGGTCGGGAAAGTGGCTGGGTTGCTCATGCTAAGATTGTCTCCCCGCAATCATTGCCGTGTGCCGTTTCATGCCCGCTCCTTCCAAGATAGTCATTGCCTCCCGCGAATCGCGCCTTGCCATGTGGCAGGCGGTCCACGTCCAGGGTCGTCTGGCCAGCCTGAATCCAGCCGCCGAAGTAGTCATTCTAGGCATGACGACCAAGGGTGACCAGATTCTCGACCGCCCGCTTGCCGAAATCGGCGGCAAGGGTTTGTTCATCAAGGAACTGGAAGTGGCGATGGAAGAAGGCCGCGCCCACCTCGCCGTGCATTCGATGAAGGATGTGCCGATGGTGATGCCGGAAGGCTTCGTGCTGGCCGCCATCTCGGCCCGCGAAAATCCGCGCGATGCCTTCGTTTCCAACAACTACGCCGGGCTCGACGATCTGCCGGCCGGTGCGGTTGTCGGCACCTCCAGCCTGCGCCGCGAATCCATCCTGCGCGCCAGATATCCGCAACTGGTGATCAAGAGCCTGCGCGGCAATCTCGATACCCGCCTGAAGAAGCTCGATGCCGGCGAATACGACGCGATCATCCTCGCCGCAGCCGGCCTAATCCGCCTCGGCCTGGAAAATCGCATCAAATCCGTGTTGACCGCAGAACAGTCGCTGCCAGCCCCCGGCCAGGGCGCGCTCGGCATTGAATTGCTCGACGGCGCGACCGACATGTTCGATGTCGTTGCCCCCCTGAACGATCCGGACACCGCCCATTGCGTCAAGGCCGAACGCGCCTTCTCGCGCGCCCTCGGCGGCAGCTGCCAGGTGCCGCTCGGCGGTTATGCCATCATCGACAACGGCCAGCTCTGGCTGCGTGGTTTTGTCGCCACTGCCGATGGCAAGGAAATGATCAGCGCCGAACTCCGTGGCAATCCGGCGGACGACGAAGCGCTCGGTCTGCAACTCGCCCAGCTGCTGCGTGCTCAGGGCGCCGACGCCATTCTGGAAAAGCTCGCCCACTGCAAATGAGTTCGAGCGGCCCGCTCGCCGGCCGAACTATCGTCGTCACTCGGCCAAGGGCGCAAGCAGCGCCGTTGGCCGATGCCATCGCAGCCGCCGGTGGCGTGCCCCTGATTTTCCCCTTGCTCGAAATCTCACCGGCCAGCGATCCGCAACCGCTGGCCGCGGCGGTTGCCCGGCTGGCCGAGTACACGCTGGCCATTTTCATCAGCCCGAATGCTGTCGACTACGCCTTGCCGTCCATTTTGGCCCGTGGTCCGTGGCCAGCCGGTTTGCTTCCCGCCGCGGTTGGCCAGGGTACGGTCAAGGCGCTGGCGGCGCATGGCATCAATGGCTGTGTCGCGCCGAGCCAGCGTTTCGATTCCGAGACTTTGCTCAGCCTGCCCGAGTTGGCGGCCGAAAAAGTGCAGGGGCAACGTGTCGCCATTTTTCGCGGCGATGGCGGCCGCGAATTGCTGGCCGACACCTTGCGTGAACGCGGCGCCGAGGTCGATTGCGTCACCTGTTACCGCCGCTCCGGCCCTGCCGCCGGGGGGGCGCCCTTGCTTGCCGCCTGGCGTGCCGGCCAGCTTGACGCGCTGACCGTTTCGAGCAGCGAAGGCCTGGGCTATCTGCTGGCTTTGCTCGATGTCGAAGGGCGCAACTTTCTGCAAAACACCCCGATTTTCGTGCCGCATGCCCGCATCGCTGAAAATGCTCGGGCTTTGGGTTTAAGCAATATTCTCCTCACCGATGCCGCCGACGCCGGTATTCTGGCCGGCTTACGTGCTTATAATTGGTCAGCATGATGCCTGAAAACGACACCTCCCCGATTTTGACCGCGCCCCCCAAGCCTGCTCCTGCCCCTGGCAAATCCTCCTGGCAAACGCTGTGCTTCTTCATGGCCCTTGCCGCGCTCTTGCTTTCCGGCTGGCAATGGCTGGAAACCCGCCAGCAGTTGAGTAGTGCACAGCAGGAAGTGGCGCGTCGTCTGGCAGAGGCCGATCTCGGCAACAAGGAAGATCGCGGCGCCCAGAAGGAGTTGCGCCTGCAGGTCGAAGTCTTGCAGACCAAGCTCGGTGCGCTCGAAGGCAAGCTGAGTGAGTTTGAAGGGCAAAGTGAACTCCTGGGGAATCTTTATCAGGACATTACTCGCAGCCGCGAGGAAGCCACCCTGATCGAGGTCGAGCAGGCCATCACGCTGGCCGGTCAGCAATTGCAACTGGCCGCCAATGTGCCGGTGGCCATCCTCGCTTTGCAAACGGCCGATGCCCGTCTGGCCCGTCTCGATCGCCCGCAATACCTGCCGTTGCGCAAGGCGGTGACGAAGGATCTGGAACGCCTCGGCGCCTTGCCCTTCGCCGATATTCCCGGGATCAGCCTGCGTTTGGAACAGGTGGTGATCGCGGTCGACAAACTGCCGCTGGCCTCCTCCGGTCGACCGCTGGAAAAGGCCGAAAATGCCAAGACGGGCGAGATTTTGCCCTGGTGGCAGCGGAGCGCCGGCGAAATCTGGCAGGAGCTCAAGGGGCTGGTTCGCATCCAGCGTTTTGATCGTGAGGAGCCGGCGCTGCTGGCACCGGGGCAGGAGTTTTTTCTCCGGGAGAACCTCAAGCTGCGCCTGCTCAACGCCCGCCTCGCCCTGCTGTCGCGCGACCAGGCCACCTACCGCAATGAAATCAAGGTGGCGCAGGAATGGTTGGCGCGCCATTTTCTCAAGGACGACAAGGCGGTGCAGTCGGCGCTGGCGACGCTCAAGCCGATGGCGGGAGCTCAGCTCAATATCGAGTTGCCGAATCTGGGCGATAGTCAGGCAGCGCTGCGTAGTCTGCGCAACCGCAAGGAAAAACGGTGAAGGGCCTGTTCTGGGTACTGGCGCTGTTTGCGCTGGCCGTCGCCGTGGCGCTCGGCGCCCATGTCAATGACGGTTATGTGCTGCTGGTGCTGCCGCCCTACCGCGCTGAAGTCTCGTTTAACCTGTTCGTGCTGGCGCTGCTGGCATTGTTCCTGGCACTTTATGGCGTGTTGCGCGCGCTGTCGGTGACTTTCGGCCTGCCGCAGCGGGCTCGCGAATATCGCGAACGGCGGCAGCATGATCTGGCGGCCGGGGTTTTTCAGGATGCCGTGCGTCTGCTTTTCGAAGGGCGTTTTGGCCAGGCCTTGAAAAAAGCGACCGAGGCCCACAAGGCCGGTACGGCACCGGGCTTGTCTGCCTTGATTGCCGCCCGCGCCGCACAGCGCATGCGCGAATCCGAAAAGCAGCAGGGCTGGATGGAGCATGCCAAACGTGATGACCCGCGTACCGAAGCGGCCACCCTGATGCTGGAAGCCGAGATGATGAACGAAGCGCGGCGCTTCGATGCAGCGCTGGCCGCCCTCGACCGCTTGCAGGCCAAGCAGGGCCGCCACATCGCGGCACTCCGGCTGGAATTGCGCGCCCGACAGGGAGCGGGTGACTGGGATGGGGTGCTCAAACTGGCCCGCCAACTGGTCAAGCGCGATGCGCTGCCGGTTGAGGTGGTGCGTGAAATCAGAACGCAGGCCCATCTGGCCAACATCGCCCGGTGCGAGAGCGACAAGCCGCGACTAATCGCTTATCTGCGGGCCTTGCCGGAAGACGAGCGTGGTAATCGCGTTGCGCTGGCGGCGGCCAAAGCCCTGGCTGCACTGGGTGAGGAAACCGAGGCGCAGAAACTGATCGAGGCGGTTCTTGATGGCAGCGATGACGATACCTGGGCGCCGGAACTGGTGAGCATTTACGGGCGGCTGGCCGGTGGCGACCAGATGGCGCGCATCGCCAAGGCCGAAGCCTGGCTGCGGCGGCATACCGAAGATGCCAGTATTCTCATTGCCTTGGGCCGGATGTGTTTCCGTAAACGGCTCTGGGGCAAGGCGCAAACCTTTCTTGATGCCTCGCTGGCGCTTGAGGTGACGCAGGAAGCACATCTCGAACTGGCTCGTTTATGCGACCAGTTGGAGCGTCCCGAACAAGCCAATAAACATTACCGGGCCAGTGCGCTACTCGATGCACGCTAAGGTCTGATAAAAACAAAGGGGGAAGTGATGAGTATCGATATGCGCAAGATCTACAATTTTTACCCGGTCGAGCCGGTGCCCAGTGCCGCGACCTTGCCGACGGGAGGCGATCTCTACTACGAATGCCTCGACTGCTCCGCGGTTGTAAATTCCGTGCCGTTTATCAAGGCGGCTTGCGTCTGCGGAAATTTGCAGGGTGGCGCGGGCAAACTCAATGTAAAAGAACCTGCCCAGGTCCGAGTGGTCAGAGGCAAGCTGAAGTAGTTTTTTCAGGATCGAGAATGCTGGCTAGCAGCCAGCAACTCAATCTGATCAAGCCCAATCCTGAGGCTTGAGGAAAACCTCGTAAAGTTCCGCCTCGGGCGTGCCAGCTTCCGGTTGCCAGTCGTAACGCCATTTGACGACGGGCGGTAGCGACATCAGGATGGACTCGGTACGTCCGCCCGATTGCAGGCCGAATAGCGTGCCACGGTCCCAGACCAGATTGAATTCGACATAGCGGCCGCGCCGGTAAGCCTGAAAGTCGCGTTCGCGTTCACCGTAAGGGGTTTCACGGCGCTTGGCCAGTACCGGCAGATAGGCTTTGGTGAAGGCATTGCCGACGGCCTGGGTCAGCTCGAAACAGCGTTCGAAACTGCCTTCGTTCAGATCATCAAAAAAGATGCCGCCGACGCCGCGCGGCTCGTTGCGATGCTTCAGGAAAAAGTACTCGTCGCACCAGTGTTTGTATTTCGCATAGACCTCGGCGCCGAACGGCGTCAGCGAGTCCCTGCAGGTCTGGTGAAAATGGGCCACATCTTCGCGTTGACCGTAGTAAGGCGTCAGGTCCATGCCGCCGCCGAACCACCAGACGTCGGCTTCGCCTTCCTTGCTGGCGACAAAGCAACGGACGTTCATGTGCGCCGTCGGGCAGTAAGGATTGCGTGGATGCAGGACCAGCGAAACACCCATTGCCTCCCACGAACGCCCGGCCAGCTGCGGGCGGACGGCGGTGGCCGAGGCCGGTAGCGATTTGCCGGTGACGTGGGAGAAATTGACCCCGCCACGCTCGAAGAAGTCGCCTTCCTCGATCAGCCGCGAAATACCGCCGCTCCCTTCCGGGCGTTCCCAGCTGTCGGCGCGGAAAGCTTGGCCATCGAAGGCTTCCAGTTCGGCGACGATGCGGCTTTGCAGGCCGGTAAAAAATGCCTTGAGTTGGGTGGTATCCATCGAGTCTCCGGAAATAAAATGGGCGGCCCGGGTTTCCCCGGCGAGCCGCCCTTCTGAGTACGTTTTACCGAAATGGTTCAGCGACTGATCGCGCGGTGGCCAATATCCTTGCGGAACTGCATGCCGTCGAACTGAACTTGCAGCGCGGCCTCGTAGGCACGCTTCTGGGCCAGTTTGACGTTTTCGCCGAGCGCGGTGACGCAGAGGACACGACCACCATTGGTGACCACCTTGCTGTCCTGATTGGCGGTGCCGGCGTGGAAAACGTGGGCATCCTCGCCAAAACTGTTGCCAGCGGGCAGGCCGTGGATGACGTCACCCTTCTGCGGCGTCTCCGGGTAGTTGGCAGCTGCCAGCACGACGCCGAGCGCAATGCGGCGGTCCCATTCGGCCTCGACCTGATCGAGTGTGCCGGCGATGCCGTGCTCGAGCAGATCGACGAAGTCGGACTTCAGGCGCATCAGGATCGGCTGGGTTTCCGGGTCGCCCATCCGGCAGTTGAATTCCAAGGTCTTGACCGAACCATCCTTGTTGATCATCAGGCCGGCGTAAAGGAAGCCGGTGAAGGGAATGCCGTCGGCTGCCATGCCGCGCACGGTCGGCAGGATGATTTCGCGCATCGCCTTGGCGTGCACTTCGGGGGTGACGACCGGGGCCGGGGAATAGGCGCCCATGCCGCCGGTGTTGGAGCCGGTGTCGCCGTCGCCGATGCGTTTGTGATCCTGGCTGGAGGCCAGCGCCAACACATTCTTGCCGTCGACCATGACGATGAAGCTGGCTTCCTCGCCGTCGAGGAAATCCTCGATGACGACGCGGGCGCCGGCATCGCCCAGCTTGTTGCCGGACAGCATGTCATCAATGGCAGCGTGCGCTTCTTCGAGGTTCATCGCCACGACGACACCCTTGCCGGCGGCCAGACCATCGGCCTTGATGACGATCGGCGCGCCCTTGCGGTCAATGTAGGCGTGCGCTGCGGTCGACTCGGAAAAAGTCTCGAAACCGGCGGTCGGGATATTGTGGCGAGCCATGAAGCGCTTGGCGAAATCCTTGGAGGATTCGAGCTGGGCGGCTTCCCTGGTCGGGCCAAAAATCTTCAGGCCACGCGCCCGGAAGACATTGACCACACCCGCCGCCAGCGGCGCTTCCGGGCCGACGACGGTGAGGTGGATCTTGTTCTGCTCGGCGAAATCAGCCAGTGCTTCCGGATCGGTGATGTTGAGGTTTTCCAGCTCGTGCTCGCGCGCCGTGCCGGCGTTGCCGGGGGCGACGTAAACCTTCTGCAGGCCGGGGGTCCGCGCCAGGCGCCAGGCCATGGCGTGCTCGCGGCCGCCGGAACCGATTACCAGTAGTTTCATG
>CAYWNX010000093.1:0-8701 GCA_964459735.1 uncultured Dechloromonas sp.
CACCGGCCCGGTCGTCGTCGGCCGCACCCATATCAAGACTATGGACCTCTATAGCAGCGTGTGTGCCGTGCAGAACCTCTGGCTGGCGGCGCGCGCCGAAGGCTTGGGCGTCGGCTGGGTGAGCATTTTCAACCAGCCCGAGTTGCAGAAAGCGCTCGGCATTCCCGAGAACATCGTACCGATTGCCTATCTGTGCATCGGTTACGTCAGCCATTTCCACGAGAAACCGGAGCTGGAAAAAGCTGGCTGGCTGCCGCGCCTGCCGATCGAGGAACTGGTTTTTCACGACCATTGGGGCGCCACCGATTCCGGCCAAAATCAGCCGTTGACCGCAGCCTTGCGTGCAATGCAGGCCAACATCCAGGAAAACGGCATCTTCCCGCGATGACTTTGGGCACTGCCGAGCTGGCGCCATTTTCAATGCCGCTGGCGGCACTGACGGCAGTGCTGCTCGACCGCCTGCTCGGCGAGCCGCGGCGTTTTCACCCGCTGGTCGGCTTCGGCCATCTGGTCGCCGGCATCGAACAGCGGCTGAACCGCCGAACGCGGCTGGCCGGCATTTTCAGCTGGCTCATCGCGGTGCTGCCCGCCGTCGGCCTGGCGTTTTTGCTCCGCCCGTTCGCCCCCTTCGTCGTCGATGTCGTTCTGCTTTACTTCGCGCTCGGCGCGCAAAGTCTGGCCGAACACGCCGAAGCGGTCGCCAGGCCACTGCGCGAAGGCCGGCTGGACGAGGCCAGGCAGCGCGTCGGCTGGATTGTTTCCCGTGAAACATCGCAGCTCGATGAATCCGGCGTCGCCAAGGCCGGCGTCGAATCGGTGCTCGAAAACGGTAACGATGCCATCTTCGGCACGCTTTTCTGGTTCGCCCTGCTCGGTGGCCCCGGTGCGATTTTCTTCCGCCTCGCCAATACGCTGGATGCGATGTGGGGCTACCGCACCGAACGCTTCAATCACTTCGGCTGGGCGGCCGCGCGCCTTGATGATCTGCTCAACTGGCTGCCGGCCCGCCTCACCGCGCTGACCTATGCGCTGCTCGGCCAGACCCGCAACGCCCTCGCCTGCTGGCGCACCCAGGCGCCGGGCTGGGAAAGCCCGAATGCCGGCCCGGTGATGTCGGCCGGTGCCGGCAGCCTAGGCGTGCTGCTCGGCGGCGCCGCCATCTACCACGGCGCAGTCGAAATCCGCCCGCCGCTCGGCGCTGGCCCGGCCCCGGTCGCCGCCGACCTCGGCCGCGCCATTGTCCTGATCCGCCACAGCCTGTGGCTCTGGCTGGCCGTCTTTTTCCTGATTGGATTTCTCCATGCTTGAACACGGTGGCCGGCTACGCGCCGCAGCGGCCCACTACCAGATCCCGCTGGCAAACTGGCTTGATCTGTCCACCGGCATCAACCCGGAAGCCTGGCCGGTGCCGGCCTTGTCGACGGATTGCTGGCAGCGCCTGCCGGAAACCAGCGATGGACTGGAAGCCGCCGCCGCCGAGTATTACGGCAACCCCAACCTGCTGCCGGTAGCCGGCTCGCAAGCCGCCATCCAGTTGCTGCCGACGCTGCTGCCACGCGCCGTCGTCGCCTGCATCAGCCCGCTTTACGCCGAGCACCCGCAAGCCTGGAGCCAGGCCGGCCACCGCCTGCGTTTTCTGCAAAACGCCCTGCTGCCACGGGCGCTCGGCGCCGCCACGCCCTACGTGCTGTTCTGCAATCCGAACAATCCGACGGCCGACCGCCATCCCCACGCCATTGCGGTCGACGCGGCAAAACAGCTGAAAAAGCGCGGCGGCTGGCTGATTGTCGATGAGGCCTTTATCGACGCGACGCCGGAAGACAGCCTGACGCCGCTGGCCGGCACGGCGGCAGCGCCCAACCTGATCGTCTTCCGCTCGCTCGGCAAGTTCTTCGGGCTGGCCGGGGCTCGGGTCGGCTTCCTCTTCGCCGCCCCGGAAATTCTCGGCAAAATGGCCCAGGCGATGGGGCCGTGGGCGGTCGCCGGCCCTTCCCGCGAGGCCGCCCGGCTGGCGCTGGGCGATAGCGCCTGGCAGACCCGCATGCGTCCCCGTTTGATCGCCGCCAGCCAACGCCTGCAGCAACTGCTGGCGCCGCTCGGCGAGGTCAAATCGACCGCCCTGTTCGCCGCCCTGACCAGCCCGCACTCGAACGAGCTGTACGAATTCCTCGCCCGCCAGGGCATTCTCGCCCGCCGTTTCGAGCAACAGCCGCTGGTGCGCTTCGGCCTGCCCGGCAATGAAGCGGAATGGCAACGTCTGGCCAGCGCCCTCGGCAATTGGAAACCAATATGAAATTTGCGCTATTTCTGGCGTTGACCGCAGCATTTTCCCTTTCGGCAAGCACTTACGCCGACCTCGTCTTCAAGGACGACACCGGCCAGGAAGTGCGCCTCAAGGCACCGGCCAAGCGTATCGTCAGCCTCGCCCCGCATGCCACCGAAAGCCTTTATGCCGCAGGTGGTGGCGACAAGCTGGTCGGCACCGTCGATTACAGCGATTTCCCGCCGGCAGCGAAGAAAGTGCCAAGCGTCGGCGGCTATTCGCGCTTCGACCTGGAAGCTGTTGTCGCCTTGAAGCCGGATCTGGTGCTCGCTTGGGAGAGCGGCAACAACATGACGCAGGTCGGGAAACTCAAGGCGCTCGGCCTGGCCGTCTACGTTTTCCAGCCCAACCGGATGGAAGAGGTTGCCGGACAACTTGAACGCCTCGGCCAACTGGCCGGCAGCGAGGCCATAGCCAACCCTGCCGCCGAGCGCTTTCGCCAGCGGCTGAACGGCCTGCGCCAAGCCAACGCCGGCAAACCCAGGGTGCGCGTTTTTTACCAGATATGGAAAGCGCCGCTGATGACGGTCGGCGGCCCGCAGATCATCAGTGACGCCATCCGCCTGTGCGGCGGCGAAAACGTTTTCGGCCAGCTTGGCCAGATGGCGCCAACCGTCAATGTCGAAGCGGTACTCGAAGCCAATCCGGAAGCCATCGTCGCGACCGGCATGGGCGATGCCCGCCCGGAATGGCTCAGCGACTGGGATAAATGGACGCAGATGACCGCGGTCAAACGCGGCAATATGTTCCACATCAACCCGGACATCATGCAGCGCCACACGCCGCGCATTCTCGACGGCACCGAGCAACTTTGTGCCCATCTCGATGTCGCACGCAGCCGTCGCCCAAAATAATCGCCACCATGCCCCGCCTGCCCCAACGTATCGTCTGCCTGACCACCGAAACCGTCGAAGTCCTTTACGCCCTCGGCGAACAGGACCGGATCGCCGGCATTACCGGCTATACCGTGCGCCCGCCGCAAGCGCGCAAGGAAAAACCCAAGGTCTACGCCTTCACGACCGGCGACATCGAGAAAATTCTCGCCGTCGAGCCCGATCTGGTGCTCACCTTCTCCGACCTCCAGGCCGACATCGCCCGCGACCTGATCAAGGCCGGGGTACCGGTTTACGCCTTCAACACGCGCAGCATCGACGACATTCTCGGCATGGTTGAAACCCTCGGCCGGCTGGTCGGTGCCGAAGCGAAAGCCGCTGCGCTGATCGACGAACTGGAAGGACAAATTGCAGCAACCCGCGCCATTGCCGCCGCGCGCATCGCCAATACCGGCCATCGCCCCCGCGTCTATTTTGAGGAATGGGACGAACCGAACATCACAGCCGTGCGCTGGGTTTCCGAACTGATTGAAATCGCCGGCGGGGAAAACATCTTCACCGAACGTGCCGCATCGCCGCTGGCCCGCGACCGAATTCTGGCCGACCCGCTGGAAATCGTCCGCCGCGACCCGGAGATCATCATCGGCTCGTGGTGCGGCAAACACTTCCGCCCCGAACACATTGCCGCCCGCCCCGGATGGTCGACCGTCGCTGCCGTGCAAAGCGGCCGGATGCATGAAATCAAGTCAGCCATCATCCTTACCCCCGGGCCGGTCGCCATCAGCGAAGGCCTGCCGCTGCTCCTCGACATATTTGATCTGTAAGAAGGCCAGCCGCACCATGCTGGCTATAATCGTTTTCCTGTTGTCTGGAGACCGATCATGAAAATTGCCGTTGCCGCGCTTGTCCTGTCCTTCGCCGCCATTCCTGGTTTTGCTGCCGACGAAGGGAGTGCGGCCCTCACTGCCATCGGTGAAATCAACGGTATCGCCCTCGCCTGCCAGCAACCGGCCATTGCCAGCCGGGCCCGCAACGCCGTCACCACCACCGCGCCCAAAACCCGCACCAACGGCGAACTTTTCGAGAACGCCACCAACACCGCCTACCTCGAACAAGGCAAGGGCCACCCCTGTCCGGAAGTCGCCACGCTGGTCAAACGCCTCAATGAGGCCGAGAAAAATCTGAGCGCCGCCTTCCCGACCAAATGATCCGGCTTATCGCTCTTTGCCTCAGCCTCGCACTCGCCGGACCGGTCGCCGCCCAGTCCCAGCCAAGCCTGGAACTGCTCAGGCAGGAAACTACCCATATCGTGCCGCGCTATTTGCTGCAGGACCCGAACGGCCGCTCCGTCACCAGCGAAGAGTTTTTCGGTCGCTACCAGCTCATCGCCTTCGGCTACACCTATTGCCCGGATATCTGTCCGACGACGCTGGTTGAAATGGCGGCTATTCTAAAGTTGCTCGATAAGCAGTCTGAGCGGCTGCAACCCATCTTCATCACCATCGACCCGGAACGTGACTCGGGCAAGGTCCTGAAGACCTACACCGAGTTTTTCGACCCGCGCATCCTCGGCCTGACCGGCTCGCCAGCCCTGATTCGCCGCGCTGCCGACAATTTCAAGATCCGCTACACCAAGGTGGTCGAACCAGGCGCCAAACCCGGCACCTACGCGGTCGACCACTCCGCCGGCATGATTTTGCTCGGCCCGGATGGTCAGTTCATCAAGAAATTCCCCTTTGCCATGCCGGTTGATCAAATCGCAGCCCAGATCACCGCCTTCATGACGGCGCGCTAAACAGCGTAATAACGGGCCGTTACCCGATCCAGCGACACCAAGCCAGCTACCCGGCAGTAAATCCACAAAAATTCAAACGTTGGTCTTTGCTCCAAGTAAGGGAAGTACCCATTGCAATGGCATAGGTGCTGAGGCACTATCGGCGCTGTGTGTCGCCTCGCCCTGTACTGCCTCGTTTTACTGATCGCCCTCGCTCCCGCGGCCTGGGCGGGCAGCATTACGCTTCTGCTCAGTGAAAACAGCGGCCCCTATGCCCAGTTCGCGTCGACCCTCGGCGAAGCACTGGACAGCTCACGCTGGAAAATTTCCCCAGCCAGCAAATCCGAGAGCAGCGAACCACCGGGCCAGCGCCCAGATCTGATCGTCAGCGCCGGTGGCGAGGCACTCCAGCGCGCTTTAGCCAGTGGCGGTACGACACCGATCATTGCCACCCTGCTTCCACGCCAGAGCTACGAAAAAATCGTCGCCCAGTCCGGCCAGCAGCGAGTTCGCATCACCGCCATCTATCTCGATCAGCCGCCGGCTCGTCAGGCTTCCTTTTTGCGTCATTTACTACCCGAGCAGAAGCGCATCGGCATGCTGTTCAGCAGCGAAACGCGGGGCCAGGCCGGCCAGTATCGACAAGCCTTCAAGAGTGCCGGATTGACGCTCGACAGTGAAGAAAGCGACACGCCGAACACCTTGCTCCCTGCCGTCAATGCCCTGCTGCCGCGAGTCAATGTGCTCCTTGCCATCCCGGATGGCACGATCTACAAACGCGACAACATCAAGGCCATTCTCATGACCTCTTACCGCCACCAGCGCCCGGTCGTCGCCTTTTCGGCCCCCTTCGTCACCGCCGGCGCCCTCGCCGCCCTGCACACGACGCCGGCCCAGATCGCCCGCCAGACAGCCGAGCTGATCAATGCTCTGGGCAGCACGCTACCGGCCCCGATGCCGCCCAGCCAGTTTGCCATCACCATCAATTCAAGTGTCGCCCAGGCGCTTGACCTCTCGATCCCGGATGAAGCCGCCATCCGGCGCGCCATGCTCGCAGAAAGCGAGGCACGATGAACCAACTTACCCTCCGCCATCGCCTGCTGATCCTGACGCTGCTCCCCAGCATGCTGATCGCCATAGCCCTGGTTTCCTATTTCACCCTGAGCGGTATCCGCGCCCTGGAGGGCGAACTGCGTGCCAAGGGGATGTCTACCGTCCGTTATCTGGCGCCGATCAGTGAGTACGGCATCATCGCCGGGCAAATCGAGAGCCTGCATGGGCTGGCCCAGGCCGCCGTGCAGGAGTCAGGCGTCAAGGCCGCCATCATCACCAACCAGAAAGGCCGTGCCATCGCCGTCAGCGGGCGGGTTTCGCTGGGTAGCGAGGTGCTCCGTCAAACATTGAACGAACCCTTGCTGGTAGCCGAAACCGAACAATGGGTCGCCTTCGCTGCGCCCGTCCGGCGCTCGCTCAACGAAGTGGATGCGCTGTTCGAGCCGGCCGACAGTAGCCCAGCGCCCGCCCAGCCCGAGGTGATCGGGAACGTCTTCATCGAATTTGACAAAACCGATCTGGCCAACCGACAGCGTGAACTGATGCAGCGCGGCCTGCTCATCGTCCTCCTCGGCCTAGTCCTGCTTGCCGTGCTCGCCATCGCCATTGCTGACAATCTGGCCAAACCGGTGATGCGCCTGGTCCGTGCCGTCCGCGAGATGTCGGCGGGCCGCCTCGACACCCGCGTGTCACAGATATCCAGCGGTGAAATTGGTGTTCTGGAACAAGGCTTCAACGATATGGCAAGCCACATCGAGGAGGCTCACCAATCGTTGCAGACCCGGATCGAGGAAGCAACCTCGGAGCTTTCCTACCAGGCCCGCCACGATGCCCTGACCGGCCTGCTCAACCGGCATGAATTCGAGCACCAGCTGGAAAAAATGCTGGCCAGCGTCAGAGCAGGCAGCGAGGACTCCAGCGTTCTGTTCATCGACCTCGACCGTTTCAAACCGGTGAATGACGCCTGTGGCCATCTGGCCGGTGATGAACTGCTGCGCCAGATTTCACAACTCTTTCAGGGCCGCTTGCGCGAAGAGGACACGCTCGCCCGGCTTGGCGGCGACGAATTCGGCGTCATTCTCGCCAACTGCAGCGGCCAGCGCGCGCGTCAGGTTGCCGAGGACATCTGCGCCCTGACCGCAGCCTATCGTTTCATCTGGCAGGACAAGGTTTTCAGCATCGGGACCAGTATCGGCCTGACACCGGTCAACCGCCGGGTCCGCCACATCAACGAAATCCTCGCAGCGGGGGATGCGGCCTGTTACTGCGCCAAGGAAAGCGGGCGCAATCAGGTTTGCGAGCAGGATGTGCTGAACACCCAGGAGCGACGCCAGGAAACAAATACCTGGGGCAGTCGTATTGCCGGTGCGCTGGCCGACGATCGCCTGCAAATCGAAGCGCTCCCGATCAGCCCGCTGCAAGATCAGGCCATGCATGGCAATCTGGTCGAACTTACCGCCCGCCTGCTCGAACCCGGGCAACCGCCCATCGCCCTGTCGGCGTTGATGGACGCGGCCGAACGCAATGACCTTGCGCCCACCATCGACCTGCGTTTTCTCGAAATCGCCATCAACGCACTTGCCCGGGCCCGCCGCCGGGACAAGGTGCTGCACTGCCTGGTCCCGCTCTCTGGCGCCTCACTCGGCCGCCGCGAGGTCGTCGATTACATCGCCCACAATCTGGCCAGCCACAAGCTCGCAGGGGACGGGCTATGCCTCATTTTTTCGGAAGAGAGCTCCAGCCACCAGAACAGCCGGGCCATCCAGTTTTCGCAGCAGGTGCGGGCCCTCGGTTGCCAGATCGGCCTGAGCGATTTTGGCGGCGGCCTGTCATCCTTCAGCCAACTGCGCAGCATTGCCCCCAGCTACGTCAAACTCAGCCGCAGCCTGACCCGCGATTTAAGCGGAAATCGGGCGTCGACCGCGCTATTGCGGGCGGTTCAGGAAATAACCGCCGATCAAAACATCCACACCATCGCCGATGGTATCGACAATAGCGCCACCATCGAACAACTGAAAAACATCGGTATCAGTTACGCCCAAGGCAACGCCATCGCTCCTTGCGAACCCTTTGAGGTGTGGCTGGAGGGAGTGGTAATGCGTGAATCGACTATCTCAAAAGTCCAGACGAAGACTTAGCCATTGACGGCGCTCGAAAATACGGGCGAATGGATCATTCAAACCTGCCTTGTATTCGCCGTGTGTGCTGTTGAATGACTGTGCGGTGTAGGCCAGTTCTCCGTTAACGCCGGCAGCACGGAATTTGTAGCCCAGGCGCCCATCGTAGCGATGATAGCCAAGCACTTCCGAGTTTCTCGACCACTTGTGATGCCCCACCCAGTAGCCAACCGCCGAAAAATCAAACCCATACGGTAGTTTTTGCATCAGCATAAAAGAGGTTGAATGTCGGGGTGCAGAGCGCTCAGTCAGACTTTGCGTCAGTTCGCGCTCGGTGCTGTTAACTGAATTCAACTGCGGAATCTTGACATAACTGACATTGGAAAAACCAGCATCATCGACATCCAGAACAATCTCCGCAGTCGTTTTTATGTAGGCCTGGCTCAACATTACCCGCGTACTATCAAAAGGCTGCCAGCGCAGTTGATACTCGAGGCCTCTGGTATCCACACTCTGTACCGGCATCGTCGAAGTGAACCGCGCTTTTGTCGTATCCGGGATGTTGCCAATAACCTTGTCGTCACAAAGAGGCTGGTTCGGG
>CAYWNX010000094.1:0-8686 GCA_964459735.1 uncultured Dechloromonas sp.
ATACCGGGCATGGCATCCCCCCTGATCTGGCCCGCCGGGTCTTCCAGCCCTTTGATCGCCTGGGGGCCAGCAATGTCGAGGGCACCGGCATTGGCCTGTCGATCACCCGGCGTCTGGTCGAACTGATGGGCGGCCGCATTGGCTTTGACAGCGTCGTCAACGTTGGCACGACTTTCTGGGTAGAACTCGACAAAGCGCCCGGTGCAGATCTGGCCGCCCCCGATCAAGGTACTGCCTTACCCTGCGCGACAAAGCCGACTGAACTCCTTGCCGGCGCCCCGGGCGCAGCCATTCCGTCAGGAGTGGCCCCGAGCATTCTCGCCCTTGGCCTCTCCCCGACCGACTGTGAGCTACTGCGACTGATCGTCAGCACGCTGCGTGGTGCCCGACTAGAGTCAGCTGCCAGCCTTGAAAAAGCCTGTGAAATAATCGCCGGCAAGCCGCTCCATGCGGTCATTGCCGACGGTGAACTGGTCGATGATCTGCTGGCGGCAGTAGTACAACAAGGGCTCACCCCGCCCCTTTTGATCGCACTAGGCGATCACCCCAAGCCTCGGCACAAGGCTGATCCAAGCATCAGTCATTGGCAACCGAAACCGTTAAAAACCCGGGAAATAGCACGAATACTGAGAGAGGCAATGCCATGACCAGCCACCAAAATTCAGCCCTGGCCAAAGAGCGCTTTCACAATGCCCGCATTCTGGTCGTCGATGACCAGCCGGGGAATGTCCGACTTCTGGAAGTTTTCCTGGCCGAAGCCGGCTACCAGCACGTCGAAGGAATTACCGACCCGACGCAGGTGCTTGAACGCATGGACCGTGAGCCGCTCGACCTCATGCTTCTAGACATGCGGATGCCCGTTCTCGACGGCTTGTCGGTGCTTACCCTGTTACAGGACGCGATCCACCAGGAGGGTCTGCAGGTGATTGTCCTCACCGCGCAAACCGAGCGCGAAACCCGGCTGGCCGCCTTGTCGCTGGGCGCCCGCGATTATCTGGTCAAGCCCTTCGATACCGACGAGGTACTGTGCCGCATCCACAATGCGCTGGAAAGCCGCTTTCTCTATCAGGACCGGGCGGGCGAGGCGGAGCGCCTCGAAGAACTGGTCACGCAGCGTACCGAGCAACTCGTCGAGACCCAGTTTGAACTGGTGCGCTGCCTTGCCCGGGCCGGCGAGTTCAGGGATAACGACACCGGGTCGCATATTTTCCGGGTATCCATCGGTTGCCATCTGCTCGCCCGCGCCGCCGGCCTGCCACGCCAGCAGACCGAACTGATCCGCTATGCCTCGATGATGCACGACATCGGGAAAATCGGCATTGCCGACCAGTTACTGCTCAAACCTGGGAAACTGACCCCGGAAGAGTTCGAGCAGATCAAAATCCACTGCCAGTTTGGCGTGGACATCCTCGGCGACTATAACGCCGACGTCACCAAAATGGCCCGGGAAATCGCCTTTACCCACCACGAACGCTGGGATGGCCAAGGCTACCCATCCGGTCTGGTCGGGGAACAAATCCCGATCGAGGGGCGCATCACCGCGATTATCGACGTCTATGACGCCCTGACCTCAGTACGCCCCTACAAGCGGGCTTTCTCAGCCGACGATGCCCTGGCTATTATCCGTGACAGCGCCGGCACTCAGTTCGATCCGCAACTGGTCGAACACTTTTTCGCCATCTACCCGGAGTTTCAGAAGCAGATGCAAGCCCTTTCCAGGGACTGGGGCATGACCGAGCAGTGCGGCCTCGCCAAAAATCCAGAAGATCAAGATCTACACCGCGAAAACGTGCTTCAGGCGTAGCGCCGTCCCGCCCTGCTCGATGGCAATCAGACGATCGATATTCGGATGTTTGCCAGGATTGGTGCGGGCATCGTCGGTGTGCTCGGCAAAAATCTCCAGCCCCTTTTTGGCGGCATCGAGATTGATCAAGCCGTAGGTTTGCGCCAGGTGGTTGTACACCGCCAGCGAACCCTGGCTACCCGGCTTGTTTTCGATGGTCGCGACCACAGTTTCTGCCTTGTCGAGCAGGTTGACCGCGGCAATGTGGGAAATCCCGGGGAGTTTTTTCAGATTCTCAGCAAAAGACATTATTTCCATTCCCGTTTGGCTTTGACCAGCCCGATGATCAGGCCCGTCGTAAAAGTAGTCACCGGCACGATAAAAGCAATCGCCTTGATGCCGCGTTCGGTACCAAAGTGATACAGCAGCCACAGCGCAGGCAGCAGGCCAAGGAAAAGACCGATCAACCCCCACTTGATGCCGCCACGGATCACTTCCTGATCCGTGGTCTTGCGCTCACCGGTGCAATGCGGACAGTAAATGGCGTCCGCCGGCACTTCCTGTCCGCATTTACTGCACTTCATGTCAGATGCGCTTTGCCAGTTCGGCCGCCTTGCCGGTGTAATCCCACGGCGTCAGCTTGAGCAGTTCAGCCTTGGCTTCAGCCGGAATTTCCAGCGTCGAGACAAAAGCCTGCATGCCTTCGCGGGAAACACGCGTGCCACGGGTCAGCTCCTTGAGCTTTTCGTAGGCGTTCGGTACGGCATAGCGGCGCATCACGGTCTGGATCGGCTCGGCCAACAACTCCCAGTTGGCGTCGAGATCGGCCTTCATGGTGTCGGCATTGACTTCGAGCTTGCTCATGCCTTTCAGCAGCGAGTCGTAAGCGAGCAGCGAGTAACCGAGGCCGACGCCCATGTTGCGAAGCACGGTCGAATCGGTCAGGTCGCGCTGCCAGCGGGAAATCGGCAGCTTTTCGGCGAGGTGCTTGAGGACGGCATTGGCCAGACCGAGGTTGCCTTCGGAGTTCTCGAAATCGATCGGATTGACCTTGTGCGGCATGGTGGAAGAACCGATTTCGCCGGCCTTGACCTTCTGCTTGAAGAAACCGAGGGAGATGTAACCCCAGACGTCGCGGTCAAAGTCGATCAGGATGCTGTTGGCGCGGGCGAAAGCGTCGAACAGTTCAGCCAGCGCATCATGCGGCTCGATCTGGATGGTGTAGGGATTGAAAGTCAGGCCGAGTGATTCGACGAAGCGCTTGGCGAAACCTTCCCAGTCGTAACCGGGATAAGCAATCAAATGGGCGTTGTAGTTGCCGACGGCGCCATTGATCTTGCCGAGCAGTTCGACGGCGGCGATGCGGGCGCGGGCACGCTGCAGGCGGTAGGCGACGTTGGCCATCTCCTTGCCGAGCGTCGTCGGCGTCGCTGGCTGGCCGTGCGTGCGGCTCATCATCGGCACTTCGGCATTGACGTGGGCGAGTTCCTTGAGGCGGGCGAGCAACTTGTCGAGCATAGGCAGCATCGCCTGCTCGCGAGCGCCCTTGCACATCAGCGCGTGCGACAGGTTGTTGATGTCTTCGGAAGTGCAGGCAAAGTGGATGAACTCACCGACCTTGGTGACTTCGGCATTGCCCTTGGTCTTGTCCTTGATCCAGTATTCGAGCGCCTTGACGTCATGGTTGGTGACTGCTTCGATGGCTTTGACCTCGGCGGCCTGCTCCGGCCCGAAGTTGGCAACCAGTCCGTCGAGCTCGGCTACGGTCGACGGCGAAAAAGCGGCAATTTCCGTAAAGTGCGGCTCGGCGGCCAGCGCCTTCAGCCATTCGATCTCAACCAGCAAACGGCAGCGGATCAGGCCATATTCGGAAAAATGTTGACGCAAGGCATCGACCTTGCCGGCATAGCGGCCATCAAGCGGAGAAATGGCAGTCAAGAATTGTGCGGCCGAGGGATTGAAAGTCATAAACGCATCCTTTTCAGTAAGCCTGCAATTTTACCCGCCCGGCCAAGCCCTGCGCCATACGCTATAATTCTTGCTCCTCAAATCAGAGAGCATATGATGAAGCTGATCGGCTCCCATACCAGTCCATTCGCGCGAAAAGTACGTGTCGTGCTGGCCGAAAAAAAGATCGAATACGATTTCGTCATTGATTCACCCTGGCTGGCCGACAGCAAGGTGCCCAACCTCAACCCGCTCGGCAAAATCCCAGTACTGGTGCTGGATGACGAAACTCCGCTCTTCGACTCCCGGGTCATTGTCGAATACATCGACAACGTCACCCCAAATAACAAACTTTTCCCCGCACCCAATCGCGAACGGACCGAAGTCAAGCGCTGGGAAGCGCTGGCTGATGGTATCTGCGATGCCGCCGCGACTGTCTTTCTCGAAGCCAAGCGCCCGCCAGAACAGCAAAGCAAGGACTGGATTGAGCGTCAGCGCACCAAGATCATCCGCGGCCTGGAGTTCATGGCCGAGGAACTCGGTGAAAAGCCGTTCTGTGTCGGCACCCATTTCTCAATGGCCGACATCGGTGCGGGTACGGCATTGGGCTATTTAAACTTCCGCTTTGCCGACATCAACTGGCAGGAAACTCATCCCAATCTGGGCAAGCTCTACGCCAAGCTGATGCAACGCCCATCGTTTGCGGACACCATGCCACATGACTGAGAAAGATCAGCTGCAATAAAACCCGGGGCGCCAACAGGCGCCCCTTGGTTTTTCTGGAGCGATATTTTTCGCTTTTCCGAACCGGAAATGAACCCTCGCCTCCCACTTTGGGTCAATATGGGCATACTTCAACAAATCAACTGTTGATGTGGTTTGAAGTTCAACCCGAGGAAGTGCTGAGCGCTCATGGATAATATCGCCCGATCATTGGCCGTCGCCCTCGGCGAGCGGGATACCAACACCCTTCTGCACTCCGACCGCGTGGTTCGGCTTGCTACCGAAATAGGCAGTCACCTCAATCTTTCTGAACGCGAACTTGAAGTACTGGCAATGGGTGCCCAGTTTCACGATATCGGCAAGATCGGCATCCCGGACAACGTTCTGGGCAAGCCGGCGGCGTTTGAAGCGAGTGAATGGGCAATCATGAAACAACACCCATTGATCGGCGAACGCATCGTTCGCGCCATCGGCGACAAGTACTCAACAGAGATCGCCCAGGTTGTCCGCCATCATCATGAAAATTTCAATGGCTCGGGCTACCCGGATGGTTTGGCGGGTAAGGATATACCGCTATGTTCGCGCATTATTGCGCTCGCCGACAATTACGACGCGATGGCCGTTTCCCGCCCTTATCACAAAGCACGAACCCATCAGGAAGTGATGAACATCCTGCACGACGACGCCGGGACCAAGCATGACCCCGAACTGCTACAAGCTTTCTGCGTCGTCATTGAAAACTCCGAGATGCGCACCAGCGAGGCCTGATCGCGCCTGGCGAACAATTTCAATGCCACCGAGCAGGGTTTGCAACTCAGCCTATGGTGCGATGGTCTCTGGAACGCGTTTGATCGGCAGCGAGATGGTCATGGTAGTGCCCTGCCCAGACTGACTGTCGACGCGGATATGCCCACCGTGTTTGTTGACGATGCCGTAAGAGACCGATAGACCCAACCCGGTACCTTGACCGATGGGTTTTGTGGTGAAAAACGGATCGAAAATTTTCGATACTTGCTCCGCTGGAATGCCAATCCCGGTGTCGGCCACCGAAATCCAGACCTGATCGCCTTCCCGGCCACTGCGCAGCGTGATCGTGCCATGCTGGGCAATGGCATGGGCGGCGTTGACCAACAGGTTCATGAAGACCTGGTTGATCTGCGAAGGAATGCATTCGACCAGCGGTAGGTCACCGTAATCGCGCACGACGTCGGCCTTGAACTTTAGTTCGTTCCAGAGCAGATTGATCGTACTTTCAAGACCGGCGTGCAAATCGGCAAATGTCCAGTCGACCTGGCCGGTCCGCGAGAAATCGCGCAGATCCTGGACGATCTGGCGAACCCGCGTCGTGCCATCGATCGACTCAGCGATCAGACTGACAATGTCCTCACGCAGGTAGGCGAGATCGATCTGCTTGCGCAGCGCTGCAAGTTGCTCGGTCGGCAACGAGGCGGGAAGCAGCGGCTCGACTGCTTCGTAGGCGGCAATCAAGCGCAGCAGGTCATTGGCGTAGGTTTTCAACGTCCCCAAATTGGAATTGACGAAGCCGATCGGGTTGTTGATTTCGTGGGCAACACCGGCGGCCAATTGACCAATCGACGCCAGTTTTTCGGATTGCAGCAACTGCTTGTCGGATTCTTCCAGCTTGCGGATAAGCTTGCGCTGCTCCTCCTTCTCTTGCTCCAGTTGTTCCTTGGCGCGCTGCATGGCGCGATTGATTTTCTCGTTCTCCTGGAGCGCTGCCTCCAGGGCCTTGGTGCGCTCCTGCACCTGGCGTTCGAGCATCACCGTCGACTGAAACTGTCCGAACTCCGAGCCTTGTGCAGACATTGCCCGCTCGGCACGGTTCATCAAGGCAACGATGATCTTGTTGAGACGAACAACTTCGGCCCGCAGGGCGAACTCTTCCTTTTCCGCCATCGTCAGCTACCAATGGCAATGCCGGTCAGCGTCTGATTGACATGGACGCCCCCGAACTGTTCACCGTAGGTACTGAAACCAACGGCGTTATAACGTTTTAACAAGTTGCCGACGGCCTCCTTCTGGCCACGCCCTGAAATCTCCAGATTGCGCAGGATGCAATCACAGGTGATCAGCAATTGCGGTTCGCCGATCAGGGTGGTTAACTCATCCAGCTTTTTCTCCAGATTACCGATCAGGTTATCGCTGCGCGCCACGCGGAAAACCAGCCCCTCATCGATGGCGCTGAACAAGGTCAGGCTGCCATCCGGATTGACCTTCTGGATCGAACGAACATAGTCGGTGCCGTCAATCACCACCACCACCGGTGAAGATGCGAAATGCGCCGGGTTGAGGTGTGCGAAATCGGTGCCGACCAGCCGGGCATATTCCTCTGCCGCTGGCAGACCGTTGATCTCGCGCACGATGCGGTTCGCGGCATCGGCCTCGGTGACAACCAGACGCTCTGCCTCGCTGACGAAATGCTGGGTCTTGAAGGCCTGGAATGGCAGTGAGGTATTGATCACGGCGAGCAACGCCGCATCCGTGTGAAAGGCCCCCTGATGAAAGACCCAGGTGCGCTCGAATTTCAGGTCGTCGCCAGCCGAGCCGCCGAATAATGGAACTCTGCCGAGCGCGCTCTGGATGGCGCGGGCCACCGCCTCTTCACGGATCGACAAGCCGTCGATCATGAGGAAAGCAAAGCTGTTGCTGACCTTGCTTGCCGGCGTATTGCCCTCGATTTTTTGCCGCAGCTTTTGGGCAAAGGCTTGGCCCTGGCCGATCTCGAAGCTCTGCAAGTTGCTAAGCAGGTCGGTGGCGACGGTAAAGCTGGCTGCCGGCAGACTGAAACCGGAGAGGCTGCCGGAGAGATAACCAGCCGGCCCGATTTCACCGGCAGTCGTACAGCCAATGACGGGAACCCCAGCGAAGCGACGATTCAACTCACCGGCCAAGGCATCAAGGTCGTATTTTGGGGAACAGAAAAAAACCACCAGCGCCGACTGCGCCTGCTGTACCGCCTGGAAAAACGCTTCGACAGCTTCACCCGGATCATCCGCGGAGGATTGTCCAATGCGGATACACGCCCCGGATGCCTGATTGCTCATATTTCTCTCTTTGTCTGCTTGTGTTTGGTGATGCGGCACTCCGTCCGCTTGTCGCCGCAATAATATACCCGTCGCCTTGATGCTTATTTACGATCGCAACACAGCGTTTTCTGGCAATTGTTCAAGACAAGGGCGCTGATCGCGCCCTTGTCCTTTTCAGCGAATTACCCCGCCACCCAGGCAAACCCGGCTTTCGTACAAAACCACCGACTGCCCCGGCGTCAGCGCCCATTGCGGCTCGGCAAAATTGATCATGCAGCTTTCGGCGTCCACCCGTTCGACTTCACAGGGCTGGTCGGCCGTGCGATAGCGCGGTTTGGCGGTATAAACCCAGTGCGTATGGGGATCACGACCGGAAATCCAGGAGAGCTGCTCGGCCTCCAGCGACCCCTTGAGCAAGGCCGGGTGGTCGTGACCCTGGACGACGTACAGCACGTTCTTATCCATATCCTTGCCGGCCACAAACCAGGCATCGTGATCGCCGCCGCCCGGGTGACCTTTTTCCTTCAGGCCGCCGATGTGCAGGCCCTTGCGCTGGCCCAGCGTGTGGAACATCAGGCCATCGTGCTCACCGAGCACCTTACCGTCATCAAGGCGGCGGATTTCGCCCTTCTTGGGCGGCAGATAACGACTGAGAAAGTCCTTGAACGGCCGTTCACCGATGAAGCAGATGCCGGTCGAATCCTTCTTGGCTGCGACATGCAGGCCTTCCGCCTCGGCGATCTTGCGCACCTCGCGCTTGTACATATCGGCCAGCGGGAACAGGGTTTTCGACAGCTGCGCCTGATTCAGCCGGTAGAGGAAATAGCTCTGGTCCTTGGTCCCGTCCTCGGCCTTCAGCAACTGGAATTCACCATTGAATTCGCGCACGCCGGCGTAGTGGCCGGTGGCGATTTTATCGGCGCCGAGTTGCAGGGCGTGGTCGAGAAAAGCCTTGAACTTGATTTCGGAATTGCACAGGATATCCGGATTCGGCGTCCGCCCGGCCTGATATTCGCGCAGGAATTCGGCGAACACCCGCTCACGGTATTCGGCGGCAAAATTGACCACCTCGACGTCGATGCCGATGCGGTCGGCAACGCTCATCACGTCGATCAGATCCTGACGCGACGAGCAATATTCCTCGGTATCGTCGTCTTCCCAGTTTTTCATGAACAGGCCGATGACT
>CAYWNX010000095.1:0-8665 GCA_964459735.1 uncultured Dechloromonas sp.
GCTGCTGTTCGGTCTGGAATACACCTATGCCGTGATCTGCGTTGGTTTGCTGATGATGGTCTACGTCACTTTCGGCGGCATGACCGCGACGACCTGGGTGCAGATCATCAAGGCCTGCCTGCTGCTTGGCGGCGGCACGGTCCTGATGCTTCTTGCCTTCAGCAAGTTCGACTTCTCCTTCAACAACCTCTTCAACCAGGCAGTTGCCGCCCACAAGGCCGGCATCAAGATCATGGCGCCGGGTTCGCTGATGGCCGATCCGGTTTCCGCCGTCTCGCTGTCGCTGGCGCTGCTCTTCGGTACCGCAGGCCTGCCGCACATCATGATGCGTTTCTTCACCGTGCCGAACGCCAAGGAAGCCCGCAAATCGGTGTTCTACGCTACCGGCTTCATCGGTTTCTTCTTCCTCGTCGTGATCATTCTCGGGGTTTCGTCCATCGTCATCGTCGGCCAGGACCCGCAGTTCTTTGAAGGCGGCGTGATTGGCGGCAAATTGATCGGTGGCGGCAACATGCCGGTCATGCATCTGGCCAAATCGGTCGGCGGCGACATCTTCCTCGGCTTCCTCTCCGCCGTTGCCTTCGCCACCATTCTGGCCGTGGTTTCCGGCCTGGCTCTGGCCGGTGCTTCCGCCATCGCCCATGACCTCTATGCCCGCGTGATCAAGAAGAACACCGCCACCAGCGAGCAGGAAATGCGCGTCACCAAGATCGCCTCGGTCGGTATCGGCATCGTCGCCATTCTGCTTGGCCTGCTCTTCAAGGATCAGAACATCGCATTCCTGGTGGCGCTGACTTTCGGTGTCGCCGCTTCGGTCAACTTCCCGATCCTGATCCTGTCGATGTACTGGAAAGGCCTGACTACCCGTGGCGCACTGTGGGGCGGCATTGCCGGTCTGGTTTCCGCCGTTACCCTGGTCATTCTCTCGCCGGCCGTCTGGGTCAAGGTGCTGGGCAACGCCCAGGCCATCTTCCCCTACGATCACCCGGCGATCATCTCGATGACGACTGCTTTCTTCGTCACCTGGCTGCTCTCCGTCACCGACAAGAGCGCCCGTGCTGCCAAGGAGGCCGAAGCCTTCGAAGAACAGTACATCCGCGCTCAAACCGGCCTCGGCGCTTCTGCCGCATCGGAGCATTAATCACTCTGCGGACGGGACTTCGGCGAGCAGCAAAGCCGTTGTCTCCATCCCTTCAGGGGCCTTCGGGCCCCTTTTTTTGTGCCCGGATTTTCGATTGGGCTGCCCGGGACTGGCCCCCGTTTGCGGCTGTAATGTCCCCTTAATCTTTCTCCATTATCTTCAGCCCATGCTCAGTGCACGGACTGGATGAGCACCGTTCTTTTGGCAGCTTTGCTCAAACTCCCGGCAGCGATTCAAGTCATCTGCCGATTCACTGTTCCGCCTTCAACTATTGAAAGAAATCATCGATGGCTCATCTGGACAGTTTGGTCGTGTATCGGAAGCAGTTGGGGGACGTCCTCCTGCTGCAGCCGGCGCTGAGCAAACTGGCGGGCAGCGGCAGCGTCGGGGTGGTCACCCGCCCGGGCTTTGCCGACATGATTTTGCTGATGCCCGGCAACGTCAGGCTCGCCTCGCGCTGGTCTTGCCGAGCCCGCGAAGTTTATTGCCTCGAAGCGGCTCGCGGCGCTCTGGTGCCGGCCGCGCTAAACATCGGCGCCCGCCGCCATTTGCGAATGACGCGCAATGAAGCGCGCTGGTGGCACCCCCTGTTTTTTTCCAGAATCAGCGTCCACCCCGGGGGCGACGCCTACCGGGCCGCCTTGTTTTTCGAGATGCTGACCGGTGGGGAGAGCGGATTTGCCCCGCCCCGACTGAATCTGCCGCCGGAGGATTGGTTGCCGGCCGGGCTTCCGGCGAACTACGGCGTGATACACCCGACCGCAGCCTGGCAGCGCAAAACCTGGGCGCCGGAAAAGTGGGTCGAGGCGCTCGACAAGCTGGGCAGCAACCTGCCCTGGGTGATCAGCAGCGGCCCGGCCGCCTGGGAGCGCGAACTGGCGAGCAAGCTGGCGGCCGGGCTGGGGCCGCGGGCGATCGATCTGGGCGGGCGCACCTCGCTGCGCCAATATCTGGCCCTGTTGTCCCGCGCCAGCATCACGCTCTGCGTCGATGGTTCCGCCAGCCATCTGTCAGCCGCCTTCGGCAAGCCGACACTGACCTTGTTCGGGCCGACCAACCCGCTGCACTGGCATTGGCCCGGCCCGAACACGCCGCGCCTGTCGGCCGCCGATTACAGTTCCGAGCCCCGCCCGCCGGTCGAGGCGATCCCGGTTCGAGCCGTCGCCGAGGCAATCAGGCAATTGCTGGGAAAGATCAATGGCTGATCCCTGGCTTTACGTCACCGACGCCAAATTCTCCGGAATCGGCATCGACCTGGTCTGCGAACAGCAGGTTCTCGCCTTTTCGGAAGCGGCGAGCCAGGTCGACGTGCTGGCCCGGGGCAGTCTCAAACTGCCGCAGGTACGCAATTTCCGACATCCTCTGCCGCCGACGAAGCTGTTGTCGTGGCTGCCTTCGCAAAAATACTATGCGCTGAACAAACGCTATTTTTCCTATCTGGGAAAACGCCGCTTCCAGAGCGGCGAGTATGCCGGCGTCGTGGCCTGGTCGCGCACGGCGCTGCAGCCATTCGAGGCAGCAGCACGACGCGGCGTTCCGCGTCTGCTCAATGTCGGAAATTCGCATCGCGATTTCGACAGCGGCAGCAGTGCTGACGAAAACCCCAACTGGCCGCTGATTCCGCATAGCCGCTATCGCGAGGAATATGAACTGGCTTCGCTGATTCTCGTCGCTTCCGACCAGGCGGCGAAGAGTTTTGTGGCGCAGGGGATTCCGGCCGAAAAAGTGCGCGTCATCTACCGTGGCGCCGATACCTGCAAATTCTTTCCCGCCCCCACCAAGCCCCCCGGTCCCTTCGTCGTCGCCAGTTGCGGCCTGCTCGGCGAGCGCAAGGGTACCTATCAACTGCTGCGTGCCTGGCGTCGGCTAGCCTTGCCGAATGCCGAACTGTGGCTGATCGGCCACCTGCCGGAAGCCGAAGCCGCAGAAATCCGCTCGCTGCTGTCCCCCGGCGTTCGCCTGCTCGGTTTCAGGAAAGACTTGCCGGAACTGCTCAGGCAGGTCGATCTGCATGTGCTGCTCTCGCGCAACGAAGGGCTGGCCAAGGTGCTGCTGGAGGCCGCGGCCAGTGGCGTCCCGAACCTGTGCTCGCGCCAGGCCGGGCTGCCAGGCGACGTGGCGGGCACCTGGTTTGTCGAGGACCGCGATAACGAAGACGAGGTGATCGCCGCGATCGAATCCTGTTATTGCGACCAGGCCGGCACGGCGCGGCTCGGCCGGCAGGCCCGCTGCATGGTGGAGGAGCGTTTCGGCTGGGCGGCCTTCCGTGGCCGCTTCATGCAGGCGGTAAAAGATGCTTGAGGCGATGCTTGCGGCCGCCTCCATTGTTGCCCCGCCGATGCCGGCGGCGATGTCCGAGCTGGCTGCCGGGTTAATAAATCTGCAACCTGAATCGTTGATCATCGGATCGTGCCTACTTTTCTCCCAACGGAAACCAATACGATGTACCTAAGAGGTTTTGGGGTGGAAATCGCCATCTCGACCAAGGCTTGCTTGTGCCACAGAGCGAACAGTGCTGTCTTTCTCCTCGAGATGGCAGGGTTCAGTTTTGAGTGCGAGAGATTTGCCGATGGCTTCTATTTCCGGCTCAACCGCAGGGAATGGTCCGTCTGGACCTGAAGCCTGCACTGCTGCACCCGGCGGCCGCGCAGCTGGCATCGCCGATCGCTGCGTTCAGCGCGTCGGGTAGAGCGGGCTTTCCGGGGTTTCGTGGCGGGCGGTGCTGGCGCTGACCTTGTTTTCCCGGTCGCGCCGGCGCGGTGAACTTTTCATGCTTTTTTAGCGTTGACCGCAGGATCGGCCGTTGCCTCCATGGTCGCAGCATTCAGGCCGTCAGTGACAAACGCTGCCGGCTCGAACAGCGAGCGGATGATGACCTGGCGAATCGACGGCGTATCTGGAATCGCATAGAGCACGTCGGTCATCATCTCTTCGAAAATGCCGCGCAGACTACGCGCCCCGGCCTTGTATTCGATGGCCAGTTCGGCGATCTGGCGGAAAACGGCGGGTTCGATGTGCAACTGGACCTTATCGGCACGAAGCATGGACGCGAACTGTTTGTAAATGGCGTTGCGCGGCTCGGTCATGATGCGGATCAGCATCTCCTGCGACAGGTCGTTGAGCCGGGTGACGATCGGCAGACGGCCGGCAAATTCCGGGATCAGGCCGAATTCCAGCAGATCGGTCGGTTTGACCCGGGCATTCAGGCGTTCGAGGATTTTTTGATCGTCGCCGCCCGAGGTCGAGATGAAGCCGAAGGTGTGCGATTTGGTCAGGATTTTGTCGAGCCCGACAAAAGCGCCGCCGCAGATGAACAGGATGTGCGTCGTATCGATATGGCGGCCATCGTTGAGCCGTACCGGCGCGCCTTCCATGATCTTGAGCAGGGCGTGCTGGACGCTTTCGCCGGAAGTGGCGCGGGCTTCGCCGCCCGCCGCTTTCAGCTTGTCGACTTCATCGACGAAGACAATGCCGCGCTGGGCGACGGCGAGATCACCGTTGGCGCGGTCGAGCAGGCGGTGCAGGATGGCTTCGATTTCTTCGCTGACAAACTGCGTCTGGGCCAGCGAGGTGGCGTCGGCAGTGACGAAGGGCACGTCGAGGATACGGGCCAGGGTTTCGCAGAGCAGGGTTTTGCCGGTACCGGTCGGGCCGATCAGCAGGACGTTGCTTTTGGTCACTTCGACGGCGTCGACCGCCACCGTGGCCATCTTGCGGTAGTGCGAATAAATCGCCACGGCCAGCGTGCGCTTCGCCTCTTCCTGGCCGATGACGTGTTCGTTAAGCTGGCGAACGATGTCGCTGGGTTTGAGCAGGGCGGGCATCAGAGCGTCCTGAATAAGGAGAATGCCCTGATGCTATTCCCCTTTCGGGGTGCCGGTAAAGGCGCTCAGCCCTTTTCGGGCAGCACGATATTGACTTCCAGGACTTCGTAATTGCCCTGTTTTTCCAGCGAGACCTTGATGTCGTCGGTGCTCACCTTGACGTACTTGGAGATGACGGCGATCAGTTCGCGCTGCAGGTCGGGCAGGAAGTTGGCGCTGCTGCCACCGCCATCGCGCTCATGGGCGATGATCAGTTGCAGGCGTTCCTTGGCCAGATGGGCGGTTTTCGGCTTGTTGCCGAAGAGCATGGAAAGCAGCGACATTTCACTTGCCTCCGAACAGGCGCTTCAACAGGCCCGGCTTGACGTAATCGACGAAACGCAGCGGCGAATCTTCGCCGAGGAAGCGGCCGATGACATCCTGATAGGCAAGCGAAACGTCGGATTCCTTCTGGTGGATGACCGGCGCGCCCTGATTGGAGGCTTGCAGCACATCTTCCGATTCCGGAATGACGCCGATGATCGGCACTCGCAGGATTTCCTGGATGTCCTTGTAGGAGAGCATTTCGCCGGCTTCAACGCGGGTCGGGTTGTAGCGGGTGATGAGCAGATGTTCCTTGACCGGCTCGCGGCCTTCGATGGCGCGGCGCGACTTGGCTTGCAGAATACCGAGAATGCGGTCGGAGTCGCGCACCGAGGAGACTTCCGGGTTGGTCACGACGATGGCTTCGTCGGCGAAGGTCAGGGCCATCACGGCGCCGGATTCGATACCGGCCGGCGAATCGCAGACGATGTAATCGAAGCCCTGGTGTTCCAGTTCCTTGATGACTTTTTCGACGCCTTCCTCGGTCAGTGCATCCTTGTCGCGGGTTTGTGAGGCGGGCAGCACGTAGAGGTTGTCGCAGTGCTTGTCCTTGATCAGGCCCTGGGTCAGCGTCGCTTCGCCGTTGATGACGTTGATCAGGTCATAAACGACGCGGCGTTCGCAGCCCATGATCAGGTCGAGATTGCGCAGGCCGACGTCGAAGTCGATGACGGCCGTCTTGAAGCCGCGCATCGCGAGGCCGCTGGAGAAGCTGGCGCTGGTGGTGGTCTTGCCGACCCCGCCTTTGCCGGAAGTTACGACGACGATTCTGGTCACGATGATTTCTCTTTGGGTAAGTTATGAAAAAGGGTCGCGTCGGGGCGCGCGATTAACGGAGGGACAGCGGCGCAACGCTCAGGCGCAGCTCGCCGCTCTCCTCGGTCAGGCTGATGGTGGTTGGCTGACGAGCCAGTTCGGCGGGAACGCCGGCCTCGAAAGTACGGTACAGGCCAGCCACGGAAACCAGTTCGGCCTCCATGCTGGTCGTGAAAATGCGGGCATCCTTGTCGCCGCTGGCGCCGGCCAGCGCACGGCCGCGCAGCGGCGCATAAACGTGGATATTGCCATCGGCAATCACCTCGGCGCCGGCGCTGATCATCGCGGTGACGATCAGGTCGCTGCCGCGGGCGTAGAAACGCTGGCCGGAGCGCAGGGGCTTGTCGAGAATGACCGTGCGCGGGGCGGGTTCCGGGGCGGCGGACGGCGGCGGGGCGATTTCGGGCGTCGGAGCCCTGGCCGGGGCCGGTTCGGGGGCCTCTTCGACTTTGGGCCGCGAACGGCCCAGTGCATCGGCGCTTACCGTGGGCAGGCCGGCATCGGCCGCCGAGTTTGCCAAGGCATCCGGCAGGCCGCGCGTTGCAATCGCATGCAGGCCCGAATTGCGCAGCAACTTGACGATGCCGACCCAGTCGGCCGTTGCCGGCAGCGTTTCCGCGCTGCTGAAATCGAGCACGGCAAGCTCGTTCTCGAAAAAGTCCGGGCTGTTGCCAGTCAATTCGGCCAGTGCGGCATGCAGCGTGGCGGCGTCGGTCGAGCGGAGTTGCGTCTGGATAATCTTGAGCGTCGTGCCCTTGAACTGGATCGGTAAATCTTTTGCCATGCCTGCTGGGTAGGTTGCGAAGAAGTGCTGATTATCCCATAGGCGCTTAAGCGAAAATGAAAATGCGCGGTTTTTGGCCGTCGACCGCAGCATTTCGGCGGCTGGCGGGGATTTTGGCGTGTGCTTGGGCGGTTTTAATGCTTGCGGCCCTTGCTTGACTGCGGAATTTCACTGCAGTTGATCAGCGCTTATTGATCTTGTTCTCAAAAATCCGCCATTTCTTGACACCGGCTAGCTTTAACCCAGTCCGCGCAGTTCCCTTAAGGCCACCGAAAGCATCGCCATGTCCGGTGCCGATGAGGCCCGGATTTCGGCAAACAGCAGGCGGCAGCGCTCCAGCTGGAAACCACGCTTGGCCTGCCAGGCGGCGACCAGCGCGGCGACGTCTTCTTCGTCCGGGTTTTCGCGCAGGGCGTCGGCGCACAGGGTATGGGCCTGGGTGGACAGGTCATCCTGCAAGGCGGTGCGGGCCAGACCCTGCCAATGGGTGTCGGTCGGCAGAATGGAAATCTGGTGCCCGAGCCAGTGCAGATCGAGCAGGCCGCCGAGGGCGAAGTACACTTTGGCGACCAGTTCGACCGGGCGATTGAGGGCGCCGGCCACTTCGACGATGTCCAGTGCCGAGTACAGTTCGTCGAGACAGGCGACGCGCCGGACCAGGGTTTCCGGGACGCCCAGGTCGAGGTAGCGTGCCGTCACGCTGTCGAGTTCGCGGCGATAGTCCGGTGCCACCACCGAGTACAGGCTGCTGGCCAGTTGCTCGACGCTGGCCGAGAAGTGGGCCAGGGTTTCCGCCAGGTCGCGCAGGTGGCTGCGGTGGCGCAGGAACCACAGCGTGCCGCGCTGGACGAGGCGCAGCCCTTCGAGAATCATCGCGGTCTGGGTCGAGTCGGCAACGACGTTGTCGAGGGCTTCGATGGTCTGCCACAGCGGCACCATGCCGAAAACCTCGCGGGTGGCAAGGTAGGCGCGGACGATGTCGGGCAAGGCGGCCCCGGTTTCCTCCTGCAGACGGAACGCGAAGATCGGACCGACCCGGTTGACCATGCTGTTCACGACATGGGTGGCGATGATTTCGCGGCGTAGCGGATGGCGCTGGATGGGCTCGGCAAAGCGTTGGCGCAGCGGCTGCGGGAAGTAGCGCTCAAGCGCTGTCCGGATGTAGGGGTCCTCCGGCACATCCGAGGTGAGCAGCGCCTCGAACAACTCCATCTTGTTGTAAGCCAGGATGACCGCCAGCTCCGGGGAGGTCAGGCCGAGCCCGGCCGCCTTGCGTTCGGCAATCTGTTCGTCGAAGGGCAGGAATTCGATCTTGCGGTTGAGCCGGCCGGCGTTCGACAGGTGGCGAATGTAGCGTGTCTGCTCGTCGAGCAGCTGGTTGCCGCGGGCGTGTGTTACCGACAGCACCTGGGTCTGGAAATAGTTGTCGCGCAGCACCAGGCGGGCGACCTCGTCGGTCATTTCGGTAAGCAGCTTGTTGCGTTGTTTCTCGGTCAGTTCGCCCTCGGCCATGGCGAAATTGAGCAGAATCTTGATGTTGACCTCGTGATCCGAACAATCGACCCCGGCCGAATTGTCGATCGCGTCGGTGCACACCCGGCCGCCCTGCAGCGCGTATTCGATGCGCCCGAGCTGGGTCATGCCGAGGTTGCCGCCTTCGCCGACCACCTTGCAGCGCAGTTCGCAGCCATCAACCCGCACCGCGTCGTTGGCGCGGTCGCCCACCGCGGCGTGTGT
>CAYWNX010000096.1:0-8650 GCA_964459735.1 uncultured Dechloromonas sp.
AGATTGTCGCCATGTGGCCCGCCCTTGACTTCGGCCTGGGCGAGCAGCATCGGAACGGCTTGCAGCAGGTTGGCGCCTTTCAGCGCTACCGCCATCAGTTCGCCCGAGGTGACGCCCCACAGGCCGTCCGTACTCAGCAACACAATGTCGCCGTGTTCGAGTGGCGTCTTGCGGGAAAATTCAATTTCCGGCGGCGTCGGGCTGCCCAGGCAACTGTAAATCTTGTTGCGATCCGGGTGCACCGCAGCCTGCGCCTCGGTAATCATCCCTTCCTCAACCAGTAGGCGAATTCTTGAATGATCGCGGGTCTGGGCAATGACCCGGCCGTCGCGCATCAGGAACAGCCGCGAATCGCCGGCGTGCGCCCAATAGGCGATGTTGTCCTGAACCACGCAGGCGACGCAGGTTGTGCGCGGCGTGTCTTTCAGCTTGTGGCGGCCGGCGTAATCGAGAATGGCGTGATGGGCGTTGGTCATGCCCTTCTGCAGAAAGCGGAAAGGGTCGCTCAGCACCGGCCGCGCCTCGCGCTGAAAAGCGTCGGCCAGTGTCTGGACGGCGATCTGCGAGGCAATCTCGCCGTAATGATGGCCGCCCATGCCGTCGGCGATCACCATCAACAGCGCATCGCGGGAGTAGCAGCAGCTCGTCCGGTCCTCGTTGTTGGCGCGCCCACCCTGGCGACTTTCCTGGTAAATGGTGAATCTCATTTAATCGGTTTCCTGAGTGTGTCAACAAAGCGACCCAGCCAGTTTGGATTGGCTTTCGGGGCAGGTGGCGTTACGGCTTCAACCAGCGCTTTCTGCAAGGCAAAGACGCTTTGCGGCCGGTAAAGGTGATTGAGGTTCAGACACCAGTCAATGATTTCCAGCATGCGGTCGGAGAACTGGCCGTCCCAGCGCATCATTGCCGGCACCAGAATATCCTTCTTCAGGCGTGCGTCGGCTGCTTGTGGCGCACAGCCGGCCAGGCAGGAGTACATCGAGGCGCCAACGCTGTAGATGTCGCTCCACGGCCCGAGGTCCTTGCGCGTGTTGTAGTGTTCCGGCGAAGCAAAGCCGGGGGTGTACATCGGCTTCAGCATCGGCTGGTCGCTGGCCAAGGTTTGCCGCGCTGCACCGAAATCGATCAGGACCGGCGTATTGTCGGCGCGCAAGTAGATATTCGATGGCTTCATGTCGAGGTGCAAAAGCTTGTGCGAATGCACCTCGCGCAGGCCGTTCAGCATGCGGGTGAAGACGCCGCGCATGAAACGTTCGGAAATGTGGCCCTGATGTTTCTGGATGTACTCCTGCAAGGTGCGGCCGTGTTCATACTCCATCACCAGATAAACCGTATCGTTGGCCCGGAAGAAATTCAGAACGCGGATCACGTTCGGATGCGACAGCCGGGCCAGGGCGCGACCTTCCTCGAAGAAACATTTCATGCCGTAACGAAAGGCGCCGAGGTGGTCGGCACTGATCACCGGCCTGGTTTCGCCTTTGCCGCGCAAGGCCAGGCTGTTCGGGATGTATTCCTTGATCGCGACCTGCTTGCCGCCGGGGTCCGTGGCGAGATAGACGATAGAAAAACCGCCGAGCGAAAGCTGGCGGTCTATCGTGTATTCTTCGAGCAGATGGCCGCTGGGTAACGGCTGATTGGCTTGTTGCGCCATGGATCTCGCGGTTATGATGCAATTTCAGGCATTTTCGGGCGTGTTGTCCAGCCTGTAAAGCCGGAGATCCCCCCCCAATGATTTGTAGTATGACTGGTTATGCGGTGAAAACGCGCGATATCGAGCGCGGATCACTACAACTTGAACTGAAAAGCGTTAATTCACGCTATCTCGATTTTCACTTCCGGATTACCGAAGAGTTGCGTGCGCTGGAAATGCCGCTCCGCGAAATGCTCTCGGCGCGCCTGACGCGCGGCAAGGTGGAATGCCGGCTCTCCTTCAGCGCCGCCACGGCACGCGGCGAGCAATTGCACCTCAATGCCGATTTACTTGGCTCGTTGAAGAGCCTGAGTGACAGCGTCCGTCGCGAAATGCCGGAAGCCAGTCCGTTGTCGGTCAACGACGTACTGCGCTGGCCCGGCATGTTTGGCGACCAGAGCATCGACTTCGCTGCCCTTGGTCCGGTCATTCTGGCGCTGGCTCGCGAGGCGATCGACGATTTCACTGCAACGCGTGGCCGGGAAGGTGAAAAACTGGCCGCCATGATCGTTGACCGCGTCAACGCCATGCGCGACATAGTTCGCCAGGTGGCGCCGCGTATTCCGGAGGCGCAGCAGTTATTTACCGACAAGCTGCGCCAGCGTTTGCAGGAAGCCCTCGGCAATGCTAGCGATGATCGCATCCTGCAGGAAGTCGCCGTCTTCGCAACGCGGATTGATGTCGCCGAAGAGATCGGCCGCCTGAGTACCCATCTCGATGAAGTCGAGCGTGTCCTGAAACACGGTGGGGCGAGCGGCAAGCGACTCGATTTTTTGATGCAGGAGTTGAACCGCGAGGCCAATACCCTCGCTTCCAAGTCGGCGATTACCGAAGTTTCGCAGGCGGCCATGGAACTGAAACTGCTGATCGAACAAATGCGCGAGCAAATCCAGAATCTGGAGTAGCTCCTCCCATTTAAATTGCTATTTCAAGGTAGTCGGCGAGATGCTTTTTGGCCACTGGCAAGTTGACGCCTGAGCATTTGGTCCATCCGATCAACAATTTATTGCTGGAGCTCATCATGGCTGGAAATCTCTACGTTGTCGCCGCACCCTCCGGTGCCGGCAAAACCACGCTGGTTCGCATGCTGCTCGAAAAGGAAGCGGACGTTCAACTGTCCATTTCCTTTACCACCCGTGCTCCCCGCCCGGGTGAGATGAACGGGCGGGAGTATCACTTCGTCGATACCAGTGAATTCCGCGCCATGATTGATCGCCAGGAATTCCTTGAATGGGCCGAAGTACACGGTAACTTCTACGGTACTTCCAAAAAATGGATTGCCGACCAGTTGGCTGCCGGTGCCGATGTGCTGCTCGAAATCGACTGGCAGGGCGCCCAGCAGGTGCGCTCGATTTTTCCATCGGCAATCGGGGTTTTCTTCCTGCCACCATCCATGGATGAGTTGACTCGCCGATTGACCGGGCGCGGCACCGACAGCGCCGAAGTGATTGCTCGCCGTCTGGCCGCAGCACAGGCCGAGATGCGCCATGTCGGGGAATTTGACTATGTTATTATTAACGACCAGTTAGCGCAGGCGCTGGACGATCTGCGTGCCGTGGTACGCGCTTCCCGCCTGAGCCTTGGGGTCCAGCGTGTTCGTCACGCCGCCCTTTTTGCACGAATGATCTGATTTGAGGTTTTACATGGCCCGCGTTACCGTTGATGATTGCATGAAACGTATTCCCAACCGCTTCCAGATGACCCTGGCCGCCGCGCAGCGCGCCCGCCAGATCGCCAATGGCGCAACGCCGCTGGTCGATGCCGGTCGCGACAAGCCGACCGTGATTGCACTGCGTGAAATGGCGCTGGGCAAGTTCGGCGTGGAAGTGCTTAACCGCGGTCAGTCCTGACGCTTCGGGCGGTGAAGATTGATGGATTCCGCGCCGTCACCTCTGCCGCCTGCCTCCGAGGATCCCGCTTACCAGGTTTTTCTCGATAGTCTCGATTATCTGGCCCCGGTTGATGTAGAACGGATCAAGGCGGCCTATGCCTTTGCCGCCGCCGCCCATGTGCATCAAAAGCGCATGTCGGGCGAGCCCTATATCACGCACCCGCTGGCGGTTGCCGGGGCGGTGGTTGAATGGCGCATGGATGCCGACGCCATTGCGGCAGCGCTGCTGCACGATGTGCTGGAAGATACCGGCGCGACCAAGCGCGAGTTGGCCGAAAAGTTCGGCAAGGAAGTCGCCGAACTGGTTGATGGCCTGTCCAAACTGGACAAGATGGAGTTTGCCTCCTACCAGGAAGCGCAAGCCGAAAATTTCCGCAAGATGCTGATGGCGATGGCGCGCGATTTGCGCGTCGTGCTGATCAAGCTGGCCGACCGCCAGCACAATCTGCAGACCATGTCCGCCATGCGGCCGGACAAGCGTCGGCGCATTGCCTACGAGACGCTTGAAATTTACGCGCCGATTGCCCTGCGCCTTGGTCTGAACAAGCTCTACCGCGAGTTGCAGGACATTTCCTTCCGGCTGATTTATCCGCATCGAGCCGAAGTGCTGAGCAAGGCGTTGAAGGCGGCACGCCGTAATCGCAAGGAATTACTGACCCGGATTTTTGATGGCATCAACCAGAAGCTGGTCAGTGCCGGTTTGCGGGCCGAGGTTTTTGGCCGCGAAAAGAGTCTGTATTCCATCTTTCGCAAGATGAAGGACAAGCGCCTGTCGTTTTCTCAGGTACTGGATATTTATGGCTTTCGGGTTGTGGTCGATAACGTTCCGACCTGCTACCTGGCGCTCGGTGCGCTGCACGGCTTGTACAAGCCGGTGCCGGGCAAGTTCAAGGATTACATCGCCATTCCCAAGGCGAACGGTGACCAGTCCCTGCATACCACCCTGATCGGCCCCTACGGCACGCCGGTCGAGGTGCAGATACGCACCCAGGAAATGCACCATGTGGCGCAGGAGGGGGTGGCATCGCACTGGTTGTACAAGGACATGGAGGAAAGCGGCGCCGATCTGCAGATCAAGACGCACAAATGGCTGCAGTCCCTGCTCGAAATGCAGACCAGCGATTCGGCCGAGTTCTTCGAAAACGTCAAGATCGACCTCTTTCCGGACGAGGTTTATATCTTCACACCCAAGGGCAAGATCATGGCCATGCCGCTCGGTGCGACGGTGGTCGATTTTGCCTACGCCGTGCATACCGATGTCGGCCATCATTGTTCGGCAGCCCGGGTCAATCACGAACTGGCGCCGCTGCGCACCGAATTGCGCAATGGCGATCTGGTCGAGATCATCACCTCGACGCAGGCCAGTCCCAATCCGATCTGGTTGAGTTACGTAAAAACCGGCCGGGCGCGCAGCAAGATTCGCCACTTCCTGCGCACTTCGCAGAACGAGGAGTCGGCCCGCCTCGGCGAGCGTCTGTTGCGTCAGGAACTGCTCTCGCTCGGCGTGGTGCCGATTTCGATCCCGACCGATGCCTGGGATCAACTGGTCAAAGCCGGCGGTCAGAAGTCGATTGAAGAGCTTTACACCGACATCGGCCTCGGCAAGCGCCTGCCTTCGGTTATTGCCCGCCGCCTGCTGGCGCGCGAGGATATGGCGCCGGATCAGCCGAGCAACATGACCCTGGCCATCCACGGTACCGAAGGCATGGCGATCCAGTTGGCGCGTTGCTGCCAGCCGATTCCGGGTGATCCGATCATCGGCTCGATCAAGAAGGGGAGTGGCCTGGTCATCCACACCCATGATTGCCCGACCATCCGCAAATCCCGCTCGACCGAGCCGCAGAAGTGGATCGATGTCGAATGGGAACCGGAAGAGGGCAAGCTGTTCGATATCCGCATCAAGGTTGAGGTCAAGAATACGCGCGGCGTACTGGCCCAGGTGGCTTCAGCCATCGCCGAGGCCGGCTCGAATATCGAGCATGTGGCGATGGATTCCGATCCGGAACGCTTGTTTACGCTGCTGCGCTTTACCATTCAGGTGGCGCATCGGACGCATCTGGCGGCGGTGATGCGCGGCATGCGCCATATTCCCGAGGTCACCCGCATCGTCCGGGAAAGGGGCGAGGTTTGAGGGTTCTCGTGCTGGGCGCCGGCGTCGTCGGCACAACAAGCGCGTGGTATCTGGCTCGGGCCGGCCATCAGGTTACCGTTGTCGACCGCCAGCCGGTGCCCGGCAATGAAACCAGTTTTGCCAACGGTGGGCAGATTTCGGTCTCGCACGCTGAACCCTGGGCCAATCCGCACGTCCTGCCGCGCGTCCTCAAGTGGCTGGGCCACGAGGATGCCCCTTTGCTCTGGCGCTGGCGGGCCGACCCGGCGCAACTTGCCTGGGGCCTGCGCTTTCTGGCGGAGTGCCTGCCCGGGCGGACGCGCCGCAATATTGCCTCGATTGTCTCGATGTCGCTCTACAGCCGCAACCGGCTGCGTGCTCTGCGCGCCGAGTTGGGCCTGCAATACGATCAGCTTGAACGCGGCATCCTGCATATCTATACCGATAGCGAAGAGTTCGCGGCGGCGATTCGGGCGGCTGAGGCGATGCGCGAATTCGGGCTTGATCGCGATACGGTCAACGTCGAAAAATGCCTCGAAATCGAACCGGCGCTGGCCGATGCCAAACCCCGGCTGGTCGGCGGTGATTTCACGCGTTCCGATGAATCGGGCGATGCCTATAAATTCACCCGGGCGCTGGCTGAGCGTGCCAAGGAGGCAGGGGTTGATTTTCGCCTCAATTTGACAGTTGACCGCATCGCTCCCGGCGCTGGCCAGATTGCCGGTGTACTGGTGCATGGCGAAGCCGGGCCGGAACTGCTGACCGCCGATGCCTATGTCGTCGCACTTGGCAGTTATTCGCCGCTACTGCTCAAACCACTTGGTATCGGCCTGCCGGTTTATCCGGCCAAGGGTTATTCGGCGACGCTGCAACTCGCGGATGGCGCGCTGGCGCCGACGGTGAGCCTGACGGACGACGAGTACAAACTGGTTTTCTCGCGCCTCGGCAATCGTCTGCGCGTTGCTGGTACGGCGGAGTTCAATGGTTACAATCTCGAACTCAACCCAGTGCGCTGCCAGATGTTGATGCAGCGTACCCGGCAGCTTTTCCCCCGGTTGGCCTTCGAAGGTGAGCCGGAATTCTGGTGCGGCCTGCGTCCGGCGACGCCGTCCAACGTGCCGATCATCGGCCGTAGCCGTTACAGCAATCTCTGGTTAAACACTGGCCACGGCACGCTTGGCTGGACCATGTCCTGTGGCTCGGCGGCGGCGCTGGCCGATTTGATGAGTGGCAAGCGCCCGGAGCCGGAGTTTCCCTTCATCCGATGCTGATCGACACTCACTGCCATCTCGACGCTGCCGAGTTCGATCTCGATCGTGACGCGGTGCATGCGGCGGCGCTGGCAGCAGGGGTTGAGCGGATTGTGGTGCCGGCGGTTGCGGTCGACAGCTTTAATCGGGTCAAAACCAGTGTGGCCCGCTATCCCGGTTGCGTCGCCGCCTATGGCATACATCCCCTCTTTGTGATGCAGGCGAAAGAGGCCGATCTGGCCGTGCTGCGCGACTGGCTGCTGAGCGAACAGCCGGTCGCCGTTGGTGAAATCGGCCTCGATTTTTATGTCACCGATCTTGACACGGTGCGCCAGGAATTTTTCTTTATCGAACAGTTGAAACTGGCCAAGGAATTCAATCTGCCAGTTCTGCTCCATGTTCGGCGTTCGGTTGATCTCATTCTCAAGCAGTTGCGCCGTTTCAAACTATCCGGCGGGATTGCCCATGCCTTCAACGGCAGCCGCCAGCAGGCCGACGAGTTCATCAAACTCGGCTTCAAGCTGGGTTTCGGCGGCGCCATGACTTACTCCGGTTCAACGCGCATTCGGCAACTGGCGGCTAGCTTGCCGCTGGAATCGATAGTGCTGGAAACCGACGCGCCGGATATCCCACCGGCCTGGCTGGCCGGTGGGCGCAACGCCCCGGCCGAAATACGCCGGATTGCCGAGGTGCTGGCCGAGCTGCGCGGGTTGAGCCTGGCCGCGATTGCCGGGCAAACGGCGCTCAACGCCAAGGCGGTTTTCCCGCAAATTTGACTTCCGTCAACAATACACACAATTTTTTTAGGGTTTTTAAAAAGTCTTGATCTACGCTAAAAATATGAAATGCTTATAAGCGTAGATTGCCCGGGCTGACATCTAACTGACTGGGCGTTGTATGGACATGAAGGCCTTTACCAGCACCAATATTTCCAGCGTCATCCTCGGGGTCTCTCCGGATGATACGGCGGACGTACGCGGGCAACTGCTGTCCCTTGCGGGGGTTGAGGTTCATGCCGTGGCTGAAGATGGACGAATGATCGTCACCATCGAAGCCGCTACTGATGGCGCCACAGTCGATACTTTTGAGGCGATCCGCCTGATGCCGGGGGTGCTCTCGGCTTCGTTGGTGTATCACCAGTACGAATCTGATCCAGACGAGGAGGCGTGAGATGGTCGAAATGAAACTTACCCGGCGTGATTTCATCAAGAGCAACGCGGTCGCGGCGGCAGCCAGCGTTGCCGGCATTAGCCTGCCGGCGATAGCTGCACCCCAGGGCAGGGACGACGGCGTGCGCTGGGATAAAGGTGTTTGCCGCTATTGCGGCACCGGTTGCGGTGTGCTGGTTGGCGTCAAGGATGGGCGCGTCGTGGCGACTCAGGGTGATCCGGAAGCGCCGGTGAATCGCGGCCTGAACTGCATCAAGGGCTACTTCCTTTCCAAGATCATGTACGGCAAGGACCGCCTGACAACGCCGCTATTGCGCATGAAGGATGGCAAGTACGACAAGAATGGCGACTTCAAGCCGATCACCTGGAACCAGGCCTTCGACATCATGGAAGAGAAGTGCAAGGCCGCGCTCAAGGAGGGCGGGCCGAAGAATATCGCCATGTTCGGTTCCGGCCAGTGGACGGTGTGGGAAGGCTATGCCGCCGCCAAGCTCATGAAGGCCGGCTTCCGCACCAACAACCTCGACCCCAATGCCCGCC
>CAYWNX010000097.1:0-8613 GCA_964459735.1 uncultured Dechloromonas sp.
CGACGTAGAACTGGAACAGGCAGTGGCAGGGCGGTAGCGCCATGTTGTCGACATCACCTGGATTCCAGGCTGAAACGATGTGGCGGCGGGAGTCCGGGTTGTTCTTCAGGCTGTTTACCAGTTGGCTGATCTGGTCGATCAGTCGGCCATCCGGGGTTTCCCAGCGGCGCCACTGCTTGCCGTAAACCGGGCCGAGGTCACCATTTTCATCGGCCCACTCGTCCCAGATGCGCACACCGTTTTCCTGCAGATAGCGGATGTTGGTGTCGCCCTGCAGAAACCACAGCAGTTCATGGACAATCGATTTCAGGTGCAGCTTCTTGGTCGTCAGCATCGGGAAACCGCTGGCGAGGTCGAAGCGCATCTGCCAGCCGAAGACGGAACGGGTGCCGGTGCCGGTGCGGTCGGCTTTGTCGTGGCCGTTATCGAGCACGTGACGCATGAGGTCGAGATATTGCTGCATGGACTTATTGTGACTTACCAGTTAGAGGTACGAATTTTAACGCTCCAGCTTCCCTGATCACACTCGATTCCGCCTCGAGCCGCTAAACTAGGCGCACAAAAACCATGAGGCGTTAGGCGAGGGAGAGCAAATGCTCAAGAAATTGGGAAGTCTGGGCAATGTTTTCGGGCAGAAAGACCTTCACCCGCTGGCCGATGACCGTGAGTTGAAGCGTATTCTCGCCGAGTTGCCGCGTGACAACGCTTTCCGCGCGCTCGATGAAATTGCTGGCTGGCTGGAGTCCTTGCAGGCAACGGATGAGTGTTCGCCGGATCGGGTCTATGAAGTGGCCCGGCAGCTGGAAGAGGCCGCTCAGCCGCATTTGAAACGCCTAGTCCGTGACTACCTGCACACTGCCCGGCTGCCACGAAGCGACGAGAAGCGTTTGTGGTCGATTAATTTTGGTTTCTGGAGCCTGCTTGCCGGTGCTTATGAGCGTTGCCTGGCGGCACTGGGGGAAAAAAACAAGTCAGCGGAGAATCTGAAGACTGTCCTGCCGGCGCTATGCGCTCGCCTGATTGCCGCCTACGCGGCGATCCTTAAATGGGAACAATTTCATTACGGCCCAAACTCCAACCAGCTTTGGCAACAGATGGGGCATGCCCTATTGGTGGCCGAGGCGGCGGGCTTTGCCCAAAAATCGGTGCCGCTTGGCCCTCAATCCAAATTGACTTCGCCCTGGCACGAGTTCCAGCGGGCCATGGTTTTTCAGGCGGCCTCGCTGGATAGCCTGCTGCCGTTGGAGATCGAACTCGCCGAACGTCTGATCGAACATTTTCTGCCGCATTTCGGGTTCACCGCCGAAGCCGAGCGGGACAGCGTTTATTGGGTCGATCTGCAACTGGCTCAGCCGCCACTGCGTCTGGCTCAGATGCCAAAAAAGCTGCAGCCGAGTCAGCGATTTTTCAAACCGGGGGCGGCGCACAAGGCGATTCTGGCTTTGCTCAACACATTGGAGCAGACCGGGGATGTGCCGCCCGAGATCAATCTCGGCGGGCAGTATTACGCCAAGGCGATGATTCCGGTGGTCCGCCATCTTGCCACTTATCTGGCGCCGATTCCGCCCCAGCGCAAGCATGATCGACACCGCGTCAAGCACCGGATGTCGGTGCTCAATGGATTGGTCAATGCCTTTGTCGCTTTCTCCGGCGAATTCGGTGGCCGGCCGGCCGGTTTGCAGATGGAGAGCTGGGTGGTCGAGAACGTCAGCCGGGGCGGTTTCGGGGTTGTGCTCAACGACATCCCGGCCGAGTGGCTGAAAGTCGGTGCCTTGATCGCCATGCAGCCGGAGGGGGGCGAGAACTGGTTGCTGGGCATTATTCGGCGTTACCACCGCCTGACGGATAACGAAGCGCGGGTGGGTATCGAGGCGCTGGCGCGGCAGGCGGTTTCGGTTGAGCTGAAAGTGCGAACTGCCTCGAGCTATGCCTCGGTGGCCGGCACGCCGGCACTGCTGATCATTGACGGCAATGCGCCGGGCGAAGTGCGGGTCGTGTTGCCGCTGGCTTCTTTTGATCTGCGTGAAAGTCTGGAATACACCAGGGATGGCCAGCGTCAGATATTGATGCCGGTGGCGCTGCTCGAACAAACCAGCGATTTTGAACTGGCGCGTTACCGGCTAAGCACGATTGTCTGAGATGAATACCGCGCCAGGTTATTTGGCGCGGATCGCCGATTTGGGGCGGAAGACCTTGATCACGGCTTCATTGGTCTCGGCGTAAGGGCCACCGATCAAATCGATGCAATACGGTACGGCGGCAAAGATGCCGACGTGGCTGACCTGACCCGCCGCATCGCGGACGCCTTCCAGCGTTTCCTTAATCGACTTCGGCTGACCGGGCAGGTTGATGATCAATGTCTGCTTGCGGATGACTGCAACTTGCCGCGAGAGGATCGCCGTCGGCACAAAATTCAGGCTGATCCGGCGCATCTCCTCGCCGAAGCCGGGCATTTCCTTGTCGGCCACCGCCAGCGTCGCTTCCGGCGTGACATCGCGCCGTGCCGGGCCGGTGCCGCCGGTGGTCAGCACCAAGTGGCAATGGCTGCGGTCGACCAGCTCAATCAGGGTGTTTTCAATGGTCGCCTGGTCATCGGCGATCAGTCGCGTTTCCACCCGCCATGGCGTGTTCAGCGCACTGGTCAGCCATTCCTGCAGGGCCGGGATGCCCTTGTCTTCATAAACGCCGGTCGAGGCGCGGTCGCTGATCGAAACCAGGCCGATGACCAGTTCATCACTCGTCGGCATTCGGCACTCCGTTTTTGTCCAGATCCTGCAGCATCTGGAAAATTGCCCGGAAGTTTTTCGGCGGCTTGTTCGCCTCTTGTTCCTTGAGCGCATTGCGGCGCAACTGGCGCAGGTGCTGCAGATCGACGCCGGGCCAAGTGGTGGCGATTTCGGAAAGCACCGCCTCGTCTTCGAGCAGGCGGGTCCGCATCCGCTCCAGCCGGTGCAGGCGGGCGGTTTCAGCAGCGGAATCACCACGGATCAGCGCCAGTCCTTCGCGGATCGGTTCCTCATCGATATTCCGCAACATCTTGCCGATGTACATGATCTGCCGGCGACGAGCGCCATGCGAGGTGATCTTCTGGCATTCGCGGATGGCAGCGAGCAGATCCTCCTGCAGGTTGATCCGTTTCAACTGGCCAACCGAAAGCTCGACCAGTTCGGCGCCGAGATCCTGCAATTCGTGCATCGCCTCCTTGATCTTGGTCTTGGAGGGGCGGCCGGTACCTTCGGTGAAATCTTCTTCTAGCATGGGGCGTGTTCGAGAGCTGGCAATGTTGGGCTGCTATGATAGCGACTTTCCCGAATCGACGCCCCCTCCATGCCCGAAACTGCCGCTTTTTCCTATCCCTTCGCCACCCTGCAGCAACTTGCGGAAGATGTGCTGAAACATGCCCGTGAAAAAGGCGCCACGGCTTGCGAGGTCGATGCCTCCGAGGGTTTTGGTCAGTCGGTTGGCGTCCGCTGTAACGAAGTCGAAACGATTGAATTCAATCGCGACAAAGGCGTTGGCATCACGGTCTATTCCGGTCAGCGCAAGGGTTACGCCAGTACTTCCGACTTTTCAGCGCAGGCCTTGCGCGAAACCGTCGAGGCGGCACTCAATATTGCCCGCTTTACCGCCGAGGACGATTGCGCCGGCCTGGCGGATGCGGCCTTGATGGCCAGGGATTGTCCGGACCTCGATTTGTATCATCCGTGGGCGTTGACCGTGGAAGATGCCATCGAAACCGCCCGTCGCTGCGAGCAGGCCGCATTCGACGCCAGCCCGAAGATCAGCAATTCGGAAGGCGCCTCGGTATCGACGCAGCAGGCACAGTTTGTTTCTGCCAACAGTCTTGGTTTTATGGGAGGCTACCCGACTTCGCGCCACTATATTTCCTGTTCGGTGATTGCCGGCGAGCAGGAAGCGATGCAGCGCGACGACTGGTACACCACGCATCGCAATGCCGGTTTGCTGGAAGACGCAGGCTTGGTTGGCCGGACGGCCGCCGAACGGGCCGTAGCCCGACTGGGTGGACGCAAGGTGAAAACCGGCGAATTTCCGGTGCTGTTCGAGGCGCCGCTTGCTGCCGGTCTGATCGGCAGTCTGGTGCATGCGGTGAGCGGCGGGGCGCTTTATCGTAAATCCTCCTTCCTGCTCGACCATCTCGGCAAGCGGGTGATGCCGGAATTTGTCCAGCTCAGCGAGCGGCCGCATATCAAATGCGGCCTCGGTAGCTCCTCCTTCGACAGCGACGGCGTGGCTACGCGCGACCGCGAAGTCGTTACCGATGGCATTCTGCAGGGCTACTTTCTCAGTGCCTACACTGCCCGCAAACTGGGTATGCAGACGACCGGCAACGCCGGCGGTAGCCACAACCTGATTCTCCAGCCGGGCGAAGACGATTTCGCCGGCCTGCTTGCCAAAATGAACCGTGGCCTGCTGGTTACCGAGTTGCTCGGCCAGGGCGTCAATTACGTCACCGGCGACTATTCACGTGGCGCGGCCGGCTACTGGGTAGAAAACGGCAAGATTGCCTACCCGGTCGAGGAGATCACCATTGCCGGCAATCTCAAGGCCATGCTGGCCGGTATCGTGGCGGTCGGGCGCGATGTTCAGGTGCGTGGCTCGAAGCAGACTGGATCAATTCTGGTAGGCAGGATGACGGTAGCTGGCGAGTAGATGTCTTTTTTGTTTCTTTCTTCGATTTTCGAGGGTTAAAACAACAAAACCTAGGGTTTTCACCACTCGTCAAAATTTCGACGCTGCATAGAATGAGGCTTGATGTACAAGATCCTCAATCACTTATTCCAAGGCAGGAGACAATATGCAACGTCGTGATTTTCTGAAGAAAGCATCAATTGGTGCCGCTGCTGGTGCAGCCGCCACAATCGCCGCACCGGCGATGGCCCAGGCCGGGCCCAGCGTCAAATGGCGTCTGACTTCCAGCTTTCCGAAGAGCCTGGATACCATCTACGGTGGTGCCGAACAGCTGGCTGATCGTTTGCGCGATCTGACCGGTGGCAAGTTTGATATCCGCGTTTTCCCCGCCGGCGAAATCGTCCCCGGCCTGCAAGCGATGGATGCCGTGCAGCAGGCTACCGTCGAATGCTGCCATACAGCCTCTTACTACTACGTCGGCAAAGATCGCACCTTCGCCTTCGGTACCTGTATTCCGTTCGGCATGAATGCGCGTCAGACCAACGCCTGGATGTACTACGGTGGTGGTCAGCAGTTGCTTGACGAGTTCTACGCCGGTTACAACTTCATTTCATTCCCCGGCGGTAACAGCGGCACCCAGATGGGCGGCTGGTGGCGCAAGGAAGTCAATACCGTTGCCGACCTGAAGGGCATCAAGATGCGTATTGGCGGCCTCGGCGGCGCCGTCTTGTCGGAACTGGGTGTCGTGCCCCAGCAGATCGCGGCCGGCGACATCTATCCTTCGCTGGAAAAGGGCACGATTGACGCTGCCGAGTGGATCGGGCCTTACGACGACGAAAAGCTGGGTTTCTACAAGGTTGCCAAGAATTACTACGGTCCGGGCTGGTGGGAGCCATCAACCTGCCTGCAGTTCTTCGTGAACAAGAAGGAGTGGGACAAACTGCCCAAGGAGTATCAGGCAGCATTCAAAGTGGCCGCGGCTGAAGCCAACGTCACCATGACGGCAGAGTACGACCACAAGAACCCGACCGCGCTTGGCAAGCTCCTGCAAAACGGCGTCAAGCTGAAGGGCTTCTCAAAAGAAATCATGGACGCGTCTTACGCTGCCGCGCAAAAGGTTCTTAACGAGGAGGCTGCCAAGAATCCGGCCTTCAAGAAGGTTTACGACTCATACACCAAGTATGCAAAAACGCAGCGGGCATGGTTTGCCGTCGCTGAAATGCCGATGGACGTTTACAACCAGGCTCACCGCTAGTCAAACTTAAACCGGACTGGCCCAGGCTGGCAAAGGGGCTCAAGTGCATCGCAAGATGTGGCTTGAGCCCCTTTTTATTGGGCTTCCGCTGGCTGTTGGGTGTCGCTGCCTTAAGGTTTTAAGTGCCCCTCTGGTAAATACCTGGAAATTGGTAAAGAATCGTTCCAGCTCAGCTCGGCTGCTGGGCTTTTAGAAACTAATAAGGAGACCAAATGCAACGTCGTGATTTTCTCAAAAAGGCTTCGCTCGGCGCCGCCGCCGGTGCTGCAACAACGATGGCCGCACCGGCCATCGCCCAGTCGTTGCCGAACGTCAAATGGCGTCTGACTTCCAGCTTTCCGAAGAGCCTGGATACGATCTATGGCGGTGCTGATGTCCTGGCCAACCGCCTGCGTGCCATGACCGGCGGCAAATTCGATATCCGCGTTTTTCCGGGGGGCGAAATTGTCCCTGGCTTGCAGGCGCTCGATGCCGTACAACAAGGCACCGTCGAAGTCTGTCATACCTGCTCTTACTACTATGTTGGCAAGGACAAGACCTTCGGCTTTGGCACCTCCGTACCTTTCGGCATGAACGCTCGCCAAATGAATGCCTGGATCTACTACGGTGGCGGTCAAAAGTTGCTCGACGAGTTTTATGGCAACTACAACGTTCTTTCCTTTGCCGGTGGCAACACGGGTGTTCAGATGGGTGGCTGGTTCCGCAATGAGATTAAATCATTGGCCGATGTCAAAGGCCTGAAAATCCGTATTGCCGGTCTGGGTGGCAATGTGTTCTCGGCACTTGGCGCGGTACCGCAGCAGATCGCTGGCGGAGATATTTATCCGGCGCTGGAAAAGGGGACGATTGACGGGGCAGAGTGGGTTGGTCCGTATGACGACGAAAAGCTCGGCTTCTACAAGGTTGCCAAGCACTACTATTACCCCGGTTGGTGGGAGCCAGGCCCGGTCATTCACTTTTTTGTGAACAAGAAGGAATGGGACAAGCTGCCCAAGGAATATCAGGAGGCATTCCAGGCCGCTGCCTATGAGGCCAACGTAACGATGTTGGCTGAATACGACCACAAGAACCCCGCAGCCCTCTCCAAGCTGTTGCAGGCCGGTGTCAAATTGCAGTCTTACCCCAAGGAGGTGCTTGAGGCTGCATACAAGGCGGCACAGGAGTTGTATGCGGATGAGGCCGGAAAGAACCCGGCATTCAAGAAAATCTACACGGAGTACGACAAGTACCGCAAAACCCAGAATGCCTGGTTCAGTCTTGCCGAAAACCGCATGGATTCATTCTCGCAGTCGCACAAATAGCACAGCTACGGTCAACCCCCAAAAACCCGCGAATTTCGCGGGTTTTTGCTCGCCAGATTCCCAAATCACGCTGGAGGTTTTATGTCCGTCAAACCCAAGCAGTCTTTGATTGGCGCAATTTTTTTGTGCTCATTTTCTTGTGTCGCGCTTGCCCAATACGATGTCGCATCGTTCAAGGCAGACTCCACCAAGATGGCTGATTTGTCATTCGAGCGGGAGCCGAAGGAGCTTGGTCTGTTCTCGACTATTCACAATGGACTTTTCAAGCCGCCGGGGATGAAGGAAGGCCAGCGCTATCCGGCACTTGTACTACTCCATAACTGTGCGGGCGTTAAGGCTCGGCAAATGCGCTATTGGATTGAAGCCGGAACGCGAGAGGGGTACGTCGTACTTCTGATTGATGGAATGCGCGGCCACCCGACCAACTGTTTTCCGCCGACGCCAATATCGGTTGGGCGTCGCATCAAGGATGCCTTTGACGCACTTAACCATCTTTCGACCTTACCTTTTGTCGACCCCAAGCGGATTTTTGCCGCAGGTTACTCACAGGGTGGGTTTGCCGCATCGCAGGTCAGTAGTCGTGAAGTTGCTGCTGCATTTGTTCCGGCCGGTGCCCCTCGCTTTGCAGGAACCGTTGCCTTCTACAGCACCTGCCGATGGCCAGCCGGCAAGCTTCCTCGGGTAAATGTCGAAATTCCCATTGTCCGCCCGGATATTGATCGGCCGCATTTGATGTTGATGGGCGGGCTCGACAACGAAACACCCAGCGAATGGTGTGATGCCGTCTTGCCCGACATGAAGGCGGCAGGTGCTCCAATCCAAAGCCATGTCTATCCTGAAATCGGGCATTGCTGGGATTGTGTCGATATTGACGGCTTCAGCAAGACTGATTTCAAGGGCGACCGCATTACCTATCGCTACGACGCTGCGCTCACTGAAGACTCACGTCGCAGAATGTTTGAATTCTTTAGCAATATTCAGTAATTGCAAAAAAAGCCCGCCATCCGCGGCGGGCTCTGCAAGACTCTCGACTATTCAGCTTTCCAGCATGCTACGCAGCATCCACGCATTCTTTTCATGGACCTGCATGCGCTGGGTGAGCAAATCGACACTTGGTTCGTCGCTGACTTTGCCGACAATCGGCAGAATGCTGCGCGCTGTCTTGATCACCGCTTCTTGACCGGCGAGCAGCTGCTTGAGCATTTCCGTCCCATTGGGTACGCCTTCGCTTTCCTTGATTACCGTCAGCTTGGCAAATTCGCGGTAGGTGCCGGGGGCAGGGAAACCCAGGGCGCGGATGCGTTCGGCAATCAGGTCGAGCGCATTCCACAGCTCAGTGTATTGGTCCATGAACATCAAATGCAGCGTGTTGAACATGGGGCCGGTAACGTTCCAGTGGAAGTTATG
>CAYWNX010000098.1:0-2129 GCA_964459735.1 uncultured Dechloromonas sp.
GGCATTGCCCGCACCTTCCAGAATATCCGGCTGTTCGGCAACATGACGGCGCTGGAAAACGTCATGGTCGGCCGCCATGTCCGGACCCGTGCCGGCGTCGTCGGCGCCATGCTGCAGAGCACCGCGACGCGAGCCGAAGAAGCGGCTATCCGCCAGCGCGCCATCGATCTGCTGCATTACGTCCGGATTGAAGAGCGGGCCGAGGATCTGGCGAAAAACCTGTCTTACGGCGACCAGCGCCGCCTGGAAATCGCCCGTGCCCTGGCGACCGAACCGAAACTGCTCTGTCTGGATGAGCCGGCCGCCGGCATGAATGCGACCGAAACCGCCGAGCTACGCGACTTGATCGACGGCATTCGGCGCGATGGCACGACCATTTTGCTGATCGAACATGATGTCAAGCTGGTGATGGGCCTGTGCGACCGCGTCGCCGTGCTCGATTACGGTGCCCTGATTATTGAGGATGTGCCCGCCGTGGTGCAGAAAGATCAACGTGTGATTGAGGCTTATCTGGGTGCTTGAAGTTACCGGACTCCGCGTCGCCTATGGCGGCATTCAGGCTGTGCGCAGCATTACCTTCCATGTCGGCGAAGGCGAAATGGTCGCCCTGATCGGCGCCAACGGGGCGGGCAAGACGAGCACCCTGAAAGCGATTTCGCGGGTGATCGATGCGGTTGGCGACGACGTTCATTTCTGTGGCGAGAACGTTACGCGAATTGCGCCGCACCACATCATCCGCCAGGGCATTGCGCTGGTGCCGGAGGGGCGGGGTGTGTTTCCGCGCCTGACGGTGGCCGAGAATCTGGCGATGGGCGCTTTCCTGCGCAACGACAAGGCGGAAATCGCCGCCGATCTCGAGAAGATCTACGGCTATTTTCCCCGCCTGAAAGAACGTGCCGCCCAGCTCGCCGGTACGCTTTCCGGCGGTGAGCAGCAAATGCTCGCCATCGGCCGCGCCCTGATGAGCCGGCCCAAGCTCTTGCTGCTCGACGAGCCTTCGATGGGTCTGGCGCCGATCATGGTGCAGAAAATCTTCGAAGTGATCCGCATCGTTGCGGCGCAGGGCATGACCATTCTGTTGATCGAACAGAACGCCAAGCTGGCCCTGGAAAGCAGCCAGCGCGGTTACGTCATGGAAAGCGGCGAAATCACGCTGACCGGCGAGTCGGCGCAACTGCTCAACGATCCGAAAGTGCGTGCCGCCTATCTCGGTGAGTGAAATCGCCCCTTGTTTTTCAACTGCATCAAACTCTTGACCCGGCTGGCCGGGCACAATGGGGAAATCATTTTTAATGAAACGCCACACACCATGAAGATTCGCCATTCCCCGCTCGCCCTGGCTGCACTCTTGTTTGCCGGCGTTTTGCAGGCCCAGCCGGTCAATCCACTGCTGGCGCCAAAACCCGTCGACACCACCCCCAAGCTGGCTTACGGCCAGATGATGAAACAAGGCGAAAAAATTATCTTCGCCCCCTGTCGCGACCAAAGCTACGCCATCATGCAAGACGTTTCGACTGACCAGTTGGTGACCAGGGCATTGAACATGGTTGGTCTGGAGTCCGGCAAAAAACTCTATGTCGAGTTGCTCGGCATCGTCGAAAGCGGCGTGCTGAAAGCCTCCGGCATCAACATGGCGCAAACCGAAGGGCGCTGCCAGCTACCCGGTACCAAGGAAGAAGCCTGGCGGGCTTCGGGCAATGAGCCGGGCTGGGTGCTGGCTGCCGGCGGTGACATCGTCACCCTGAAACGCCCCGGCAAGCCGAACGTCAGCTCGCCTTATGTCCCATTCAAGCGAGAAGGCAAGCTGGCACTCTTCGAAGGTACCAGTGACGCCGGCAAGCTGTCGGTTCGCCTTGAAAATACGCTGTGCCACGACACCATGGCCGATGCGGTTTTCAACTGGACGGCAAGCATCACGGCCAATGGCCAGACCTACAAGGGCTGCGCCTGGGAGCGTTGATTCATGCTGGAATACCCCCGTCGCTTCTGGGTGGGGTTGGTGAAACAGGGCGGTGGCTACCGTAACTGCGGGGCTGCGGTCGACGCCGAAAAAGATCTAAAATCAATTTTCTACGTGCTGATTACGCTCGGACTGTTCATTGTCAGACTTCAAAGGAGCTGCATCATGA
>CAYWNX010000098.1:2139-3071 GCA_964459735.1 uncultured Dechloromonas sp.
CAAGCGTTGAAACCTATAAATCGGTCGCAGATATCCTCAAGAATCCTGTTGATGATGCCCAAGTTGTGCTTAGTGGCTATCTGATCAGGAAAACCGGCAAAGAGAAATACATTTTCTCCGACGGCGTTTCAGAAATGACCGTTGATATCGATGATAAATATCTCCCGGCAACACCGATCAGCGAAAAAACCAAGGTGCAAATTCGCGGTGAAATCGACAAGGATCTCTTTCGCAGCCCGGAGGTTGAGGTGGACTTCGTGAGCGTCTTGAAAGAGTAAGGCCGGCAGTCGTCTTGACTGGTTTTGCCTGCAATGCTTGCAGGCGCTTGGTCTGTCGAATCGACCAATGCCTGGGCTTGGTATTTTCAGTTGTGGAGCGGGGAGTCGGTACTCCCCGGTTTGCTGCGGTCAACCCGGAAAAAAGCCCAAAAATCAGTTTGTCGAATAGCTGAAAGCATCGGCGAAAAACTCATCTTCCGGCAGTTTGCAGCGTGCCACAAAGTCGGCTTTGGCCGTGTCGATCATGCCGGGTGAACCACAGGCATAAACCTGGTGGCCGGAAAGGTCCGGGAAGTCGGCCATTACCGCCTGATGCACAAAGCCGCTACGGCCGGTCCAGGCGTCAGCCGGCGCCGGTTCGGAAAGGACAGGGATGTATCGGATGTGGGGATGCGCCGCCGCCCAAGCTGCCGGCAAGGCATTCTGGTACAGGTCGGCCCGCGCCTTGGCACCCCAGTAGATGAACATCGGACGTGGGCTTTTTTCGGCGATGGCGTGTTCGACAATGGCCTTGATCGGCGCAAAACCGGTGCCGCCGGCAAGCAGGATCATCGGCTTCGGCGACTCTTCGCGCAGGTAAAAAGTGCCGTGCGGGCCGTTGAGGCGGAGGATGTCGCGCACGGGGCGCAGCACGCCGAGCAGCGCGGTGGCGGC
>CAYWNX010000098.1:3081-8533 GCA_964459735.1 uncultured Dechloromonas sp.
TGTGCAGTTGCAGCACCGCTTCGTCGTGCGGCGCGTTGGCCAGCGAAAAACTGCGCCTCCTGCCATCCTTGAGCAGGATGTCGATGTACTGGCCGGCCCAGAACTGCAGACGTTCGTTGGCGGGTAGCCGGAGATGCATCTCGATGACGTCGGGCGCCAGCCTTTCCAGTTTTTCGATGCGCGAGGGCAGGGTTTTGACCGGGATATCATTGACCGAGCCCAGTTGCTTGCATTCAATGACCAAGTCCGATTCGGCACGGGCGCAGCAATAGAGCGCCAGCCCGGCGGCCTTTTCATCATCCTTCAGTGCGTGCGCCTGGGCCTTGCCGTGGTTGATTGCGCCGGTCAGCACTTTTCCCTTGCAGGCACCGCAGGCGCCATCCTTGCAGCCGTAAGGCAAGGTCAAACCCTGACGCAGCGCGGCGTCGAGCAGGGTTTCATCGGCCTCGGCAACAAATTGGCGGCCGCTTGGCTGAACGGTAATCTGGTAGCTCATCTCTTCCCCTGAGTGCTCGGCTACAATGCCGATGTGCAAAATATTCTGATTGTCGGCAGCGGGGACGTTGCCCGCCGCATTTTCTCTCGTCTTGCCCAACGCTATCGCGTCTATGCCTTGGTTCGCAATGCCAGTAGCGCCGAGGCGTGGCGTGCTGCCGGTGCTATTCCGCTGCTGGCCGATCTCGATAAGCGCGCCAGTCTGCAACGCCTGGGCGGTCTGGCCGACATCGTCCTGCATCTGGCGCCACCGCCCGGCCAAGGGCAAAAAGACACGCGCACCCGCAATCTGCTGGCAGCCTTGGGCAAGCGCGAAAGTTTACCACGACAGCTTGTTTACGTAAGCACGACAGGGGTTTACGGCGACTGTGCCGGGGCGCAGATTGACGAAACGCGGCGCCTGAATCCGGAAAGTTCGCGTGCCGGCCGCCGGGTCGATGCCGAACAATGTTTGCGTCACTGGGGCGCCCGGAGCGGGGTGCGGATTTCCATTCTGCGCGCCCCCGGCATTTATGCCGCCGACCGCCTGCCGCTCGAGCGCCTGAAAAAAGGCCTGCCAGCCCTGGCTGAGGCGGATGATGTGTTCACCAACCATATTCATGCCGATGATCTGGCCGCCGCCTGTCTGGCCGCGCTGCGCCACGCCGGCGCCAACCGGGCCTACAATGTGGTCGATGATTCCGATTTGCGGATGGCCGAGTATTTCGACCGTGTCGCCGCGGCTTTCGATCTGCCGCATCCGCCGCGCATCACGCGTCAGGAGGCCGAAAAAACGCTGTCGCCAATGCAGATGTCCTTCATGCGCGAATCGCGCCGGATCGGCAATCGACGCCTCAAGAACGAACTAAAACTACGCCTCGCCTACCCGACGATCGATGACGGGATAGCCGAAGCCTGCTCAAGGAGAAACGCTTGCTGGTCTTGAAAGCACTGCATATTTCAATGGTTGTCGCCTGGTTCGCCGGGCTGTTTTACCTGCCCCGCATTTTCGTCAATCTGGCCATGGTCGCGCCGGGCAGCATTGCCGAACGTGACCGCCTGCTGCTGATGGCCACCAAGCTGTTCCGTTTCATGACGCCGCTTGGCGTGCTGGCGGTCGGTTTCGGTCTCTGGCTCTGGCTTGGCTACGGCTTTTCCGGTGGCTGGCTGCATGCCAAGACGACGCTGGTAGCCTTGCTGGTCGCCTATCACTGGCACTGCGGTCAACTGCTCAAAAGCTTCCAAAATGGCAGTAATACCCGTCGCCACGTCTGGTTCCGTTTCTATAATGAAATGCCGGTTATCGTGATGTTTATCGTGATCTTTTTAGTGGTCCTGAAACCTTTCTGATGAAAAATTTTTTCGCAATCTGCCCGCGTGGGCTGGAAGAACTTCTTGTCGCCGAACTGGCCTCTATCGGGGCTGCCGAACTGCGCTCGACGCACGGCGGCGTGTTTTTTGCCGGCGACTGGCTGACCTGCTACCGGGCCAATCTGGAATCCCGCATCGCGACGCGTATCCTCTGCCACATCGTCAAGGGACCCTACACCAAGGAAGACGATATCTACCACCTGGCCGTACGTCAGTTGTGGCCCAACCATTTCGATGTCTCGCGCACCATGCGTGTCGTCACGACGGCGATCAAATGCCCGCTCAAGTCGCTCGATTTCGTCACCCTGCGCGTCAAGGATGCGATCTGCGACCGCTTTCGCGAAGATCGTGGCGAACGGCCGAATATCGAGACGCGCAATCCCGATGTTAGCGTCCATGTCTTTCTCTCTGAAAACGAGTGCACTCTGTACCTCGACACCTCCGGTCAACCGCTCTGGCAGCGGGGTTTTCGCAAGGCCAGCGTCGATGCGCCGCTCAAGGAGAACCTGGCTGCCGGCATTTTGAAGCTGACTGGCTGGCAGCCCGGCGAACCTCTGGTCGACCCGATGTGCGGCAGCGGCACCTTCCTGCTCGAAGCCGTGCAGGTGGCGCTCGACCGGGCGCCCGGGCTGGATCGCGCCTTTGCCTTCGAAATGCTCAGGAGCTTCGATGCGCCTAATTGGGCGGATATCCGCGAAGCCGCCGCGGCGCGCTGCAAACTGCCGGAACCGATGGATATCCGCGGCTACGATATCGACGACAAAGCCGTACGCGCCACCCGGCGCAATCTGGACGAATCCGGTTTTGGCGGCATTGTCACGGTCGACCGTGCCGATCTGCTGGAAACCCAGCCGCTGACCGATCATGGCATTCTCGTGGCCAATCCGCCCTATGGCGAACGGCTCGGCGAACTGGAAGAGCTGGCGCTCTTTTATCCGCAACTGGGCTCGGCGCTGAAGAAAAACTGGGCCGGCTGGAACTGTTTCTTCTTTACCGCCGACCTGCGCCTGCCCAAATTGCTGGGTTTGAGACCCAGCCGCAAGACCCCGCTGTTCAATGGTCCGCTCGAGTGCCGCCTGTTCGAAATCCGTATGGTGGCGGGGAGCAACCGCAAGGAATGATTGCTGTAACCCAACAAGCATTATTTTGATCTTGGTCAGTCTTTTGCCCTGACCAGCATGCGAGCATCGAATTTCTAAAAACAATTTTTCCGGGAGCCAAAATGTCCGTTCAGGCGCTATACCAGCAAAAACGCATGTCCGCCACCGATGCCATTCGCGTCGTCAAAAATGGTGAGACCATTGTTGTACCGACCGCAGTAGGCGAGCCACCAGCCCTGCTGACGGCACTCTCCGAGGCGCGTCGCGATTTTCGCGATGTCCAGATTTCACAGATTCTGCCTGTCCGCAAGTATGGCTATTTCGATCAGGAAACCCAGGAAAACGTCCGTCACACCGCCTATTTTTTCAGCGGCGCCTCGCGGGCAGGCGGTCAGGAGGGCTGGATCGACTATATCCCGGCTTATTTCTCCGAACTGCCGACCCTGATCAGCCGCAACCTGATTCCCTCCGATGTGGTGTTTTCGATTGCCTCACCAATGGACGAGCACGGATTCTTCTCGCTGGCCCTGGCCGCCGACTACACGATGGCCGCCATTGCCAAGGCGCGTGCAGTAGTGCTGGAAGTGAACCCCAATGTGCCGTTCGCCAACGGCGATTGCCATATCCATATTTCCCAGGTGACGGCGCTCACCGAGAGCGATGAACCCATCCTTGAGGTCGGGTTGCCCAAGATCGGTCCGGTGCAGGAGATGATCGGCAAGTACGTCGCCGAGATGATTCCGGATGGTGCAACGCTGCAGATCGGTTATGGCGGCATCCCGGACGCGGTCGTCATGCAACTGACCGACAAGCGCGACCTTGGTATTCATACCGAAATGGTTGGCGACGGCATCATGACGCTGGTCGAGGCCGGTGTTGTCACCAACCGCAAGAAGAACTACCACCCGGGCAAGATGCTGGCGACCTTTGCGCTCGGCTCAAAGAAGCTCTACCAGTTCATGAACCGTAATCCGGCCATCGAAATGCATGCAGTCGACTTCACCAACGACCCATATCTGGCTGGCAAGAACGACAATCTGCATGCCATCAATGCAACGATGCAGATCGATTTCATGGGTCAGTGCGGTTCCGAAAGTCTCGGTTTTGCGCCGTATTCCGGCACCGGCGGCCAGTCTGATTTCGTCCGCGCCGCCAACCGCTCAAATGGCGGCAAGGCCTTCATCGTCCTGCCTTCCACGGCTAAAAACGACACCATCTCGCGTATCGTGCCCACCTTGTCTGCAGGTACGCATATGTCGACCAGCAAGAACGATATCAACTATGTGGTCACCGAGTTCGGTGTTGCCCAGTTGCGCGGCAAGACGGCCCGGCAGCGTTGCGCCGAACTGATCGGCATCGCTCACCCGGATTTTCGTGCTGAACTGCGCGAAGCGGCGAAAAAGATGCGGCTGCTTTAAGGCGGGAGGCATTCACCGGCTTTGTCATGGGCGCTTACATCTTGTAGCAATTTGCTACCCCCGATCTTCTGATTATTCGCTATCTTTTAAAAAGATAATCAGAAGATCGAGCATGGCAATGAGAGCGCAAAAATTCTTGGCAATGCTATTGGTTTTGCTGGCAGCCAGCACCGGCACCGCGTTTGCTCACGGCGCGCGAGGCAGTGTTGGCGTCTACTTCGGCCCTTACTGGGGGCCGGGCTTTTATCCTTATTACTACCCGTCGCAGGTCGTCGTTGTCCCGGCTGCGCCGCCGCCGGTGTATATCGAACAACGTGAGGCGCCTGCTGAGGCCGCGCCTGCGGCACAACAGTATTGGTATTACTGTGGCAGCAGCAAGGGCTACTACCCTTATGTCAAGGAATGTCCTGACGGTTGGCAGAAGGTTTTGCCGCAACCGTCACGTTGAATGCTATGGAGCGAAAAATGACGTTGTTGAGTCGCGGTGGTTTGCTGGCGGGGGCGGTATTGCTGGGTGCCTGTACGGTAATGCCCAGCGGTCCCAGCGTCATGGTCTTGCCGGGAACTGGGCAGTCGATCGAGCGCTTTCGGGATGATGATGCGGCTTGTCGGCAATTTGCCTTTGTTCAGATTGGCGGAAAAACTGCCCAGGCTGCTTCGAACGAGTCGGCCGTTACCAGTGCTGCGATAGGGACGGCAGTTGGCGCGGTGGCCGGTGCGGCAATTGGCGGCAATGCCCAAGGTGCCGCGGTCGGTGCCGGGACCGGTCTGCTGGTCGGCAGCGCGACGGGCAGCGACGCGGCGAGAGCCTCCGGCTACGGCACGCAGCGTCAATACGACAATGCTTATATCCAGTGCATGTACGCCAAGGGCCACCGGGTGCCGGTGCCCGGTAATGTCAGTTATTCAAGACCGGTGAAGGCAGCGGAGGCGGGGATTCCGCCACCGCCGCCCGGTATGCCACCGCCTCCCCCGCCCGGTATGTCATCACCACGCTAAAGCTGCAATGTAGGCAGGGGCAGGAAAATCAGGCGACGCCGGCGCTATGCGCCTGCTGGTCCGCCCAGTAGCTTGAACGCACCATCGGCG
>CAYWNX010000099.1:0-8483 GCA_964459735.1 uncultured Dechloromonas sp.
GTGGCGGGTTTGGCCGAGAGGCGCACGGCGGCGACCGCTTCACCGAGGACCAGGCCATCGCGTTGGGCATCGAAGGGCTGGCAGGTGGTGCGTGAAAGAAGTTCCATCGCTGCGAAACCGGCCAGCGTGCTGCGGTTGGCGAGTTCGATACCAACGACGATGGCTTCGTCGATCTGGCCGGCGGCGATCAGGCTGCGCGCGGCGTCGATTGCGGAAAAGCCGGAAATGCAGGCATTGGAAAAGCTGTAGCGCGGGCCGCTCAGTTGCATCCATTCGGCAATGCGCCGGCTGAACGAGGCGCTGGCGATGGGTAGGTCGAACGGCGCGCTTTGTTCCTCAAAATGCCCGATCTGGAAAGAGGATGAGGCGATGAACAGCGGGGTGTCGGCAGCCCGCGGGCCAAGCTGGGCGGCAACGTGAGTCACGGCTTGGCCGGCACGGGTCAGCCAGTCGGCGTCGCTCAGCGGCAGGCTGAAATAGGGAAACTCGCGCTCGCCAAGCCGGCGTTTGCTGCTGCTGGATTCGCCGGACCAAAGGGACTGGCTGACCTTGGCCGGCGCATCGCCACGGGCGCAAAGCAGGCCGCTGCCGGCGATGTATACGGGTCGCGTCATTTTTTTTCGGCGAGCCAGGCCGCCAGGTGTTCGCTCATGTTGGCAACGCTGGAAAGCACGCGGCGGGTTTCCTTGCTGTCCGGCAGGCGCAGGCCGTATTTTTTCTTGATCGCCATCGATACTTGCAGGGCGTCGAGCGAATCGAGTTGCAGCGGCGCCTCCGGGCCGAACAGCAGTTCGTCGTCGGCGATGCTGGCCGGGTCGCAATCCTTGTCGCAGGCTTCGACAATCAGGGTTTTCAGTGCCAGGCGGAGGTCAGCGTTCATGAGCGGGCGGCGAGGGCGCGGTGATTGAGCCAGATGGCCAGGGTCAGCGAAATGACGGCAAAAGCCAGCAGTTGCAGCAGGCTGGGCAGAATGTCGGCAAAGCTGCCGTGGCGCAGCATCACGCCATGAAAGCCTTCCAGCCCCCAGGCCATCGGCGAGAGGGCGGCGAGTTTTTGCATGACGGCGGGCATGACGAATTTCGGCACCATGATGCCGCCGATGGCTCCCATCAGGACGTTGCCGACGCCACCGATGATGGTGGCCTGTTCCGAAGTGCGGGCCAGGCTGGCGATGAGCAACGCCCAGGCGACGGCGGCCAGGCTGACCGCGGCGGCCACCGCCCACCAGTTGAAGAGTAGCGGCAGGCTGGCCGGCATTTCCAGCGCTTCGCCACCGAAGAGCGGGACGACAAACATGCCGACCAGCACCATGCCGACCGCCTGCATCTGATTGAGGACGAAGAAGGGCAGCAGCTTGCCCGCGAGGATCAGCCGGAACGGCACGCCCATGGCACGCAGGCGCTGCAGGGTGCCCTGCTGGCGCTCGATGATGAAAATTGACGAAAGCGGAATGACCACGAAGAACATCGCGAAGATCAGCCAGGCCGGCACATTTTGCTGCACCGAGGAGGGCAGTTTGGTGTTGCGTTCATCGGTGTCTTTGCGCACGGCAATGCTGCGGATTTCATCCGGCCAATCCTTGTCAACGCTGCTGCCAGGGGCGGTGGGCAGGCCGAACAGTTTGCCGGCGCGCTGCGTCAGTTCGTCGGCCCGCAGGGCGCCGAGCGCCGCCATGACCTGATTGCGGAAGGCGAGTTGCAGGGCCGGGCTGAGTGCCGGGTCAATGAGCAACTGTAGCGGTTCGGTCGGCTGGCCGTCGGCCCCGGCAGGGGTGAGCAGGCGTTCGCCAAAGCCTTGCGGCAGGATCAGCGCCAACGTCTGGCGGCCGCTGAGAATGCCTTGCCGGGCGGCTTCAGGGTCGTTGTCATGCACATTGCGATGGAAGGCGGCGGCCTTGTCCAGGCGCTTGATCAAGCCTTTGGAATGTGGACTTTGATCAAGGTCGACCACGACATAGGTGGCGTCGATGCTGGCCCCCGGCGTGAAAGCATCGCGCAGCGCCATGGTCATGATCAGGATGAACAGCGTCGGCATGATGAACAGGGCGAGCAGGCCGTGCCGGTCGCGCAGCAGGGCGATGGTTTCCTTGAACCAGAGAGCGAGCAGGCGAGGTGACATGATTCAGTCCCGCAGCGAGCGTTTGGTCAGTTGCATGAAAACCTGTTCCAGGTTGTGCTGGCCGAGGCTCAGATCGCGCACCGAACACCCGGCGGCGGCCAGTTCGTCGAGCAGGCGGGGCAATGCCGCACCCCAAGGGTACTTACTGCGTGGCGCGGTCGACGGCAATTTCAGGCGATATTTGCAGTCGCCTTCCGCGCTTGCGGCGTAACGCGTCGCGATGGAGGCTGGCAATGCTTGAGCCAGATGCAGTTCGAGCGACGGCTCCTGATTGTGCAGGATATCGTCCAGCGTGCCTTCCGCCAGTACATCGCCCTGATCGATGATGGCGATCCTCTGGCAGATGGCCTCGATTTCTTCCATGTAGTGACTGGTGTAGATCACCGTGGTGCCGGCGGCGGGCAGGGCGGCGATAGCGTCGAGCAGAAAGTGGCGGGATTGTGGATCGACGCCGACGGTTGGCTCATCCAGCAGCAACAATTGCGGCTGGCCGAGCAGGCCGATGGCCAGATTCAGGCGCCGGCGCAGGCCGCCGGAGAGCTTTTCGGCGCGTTTGCCGACGACCTGTTCGAGGCGGGCGAAGGCAATCGCCGCGTCAATCCGGGTTTTGAGTTCAAGCCCTTGCAGACCCAGCACGCCGCCAAAGAAATGCAGATTTTCCGTGACGCCGAGCATCGGGTAAAAAGCGTAATCTTGCGGCACCAAGGCGATGGCGCGCGGGTTGGCGGCACGAATCGCGGGCAGCGGCTGGCCATTCAACGATATCCGGCCGACGGCTGCGGTCAACAGCCCGGCCAGCAGGGAAATCAAGGTCGTCTTGCCGGCGCCGTTCGGGCCGAGCAGGCCGTAAACACCGGCCGCTGGAATGCTCAATGAAATGTTCTGCAACGCCGGGCTGGCGGCGGCCCGATAGCGGTACGAAACGCCATCGATTTGCAGCATCAGGCGGCGCGGCGCAGGTCGCGGAAAAATGCCTGCTCGCGGTCGGCAATCAGGCGCAGTTTGTCGGCCAGTTTAGGCGTGGCGAGTGCTTCGCGGTCGCGGATCATGCGGGCAGCCGAAAGGGCAAATTCGCGCCATTCGTCGCCGATATCGACCAGGGTTTCGGCCAGTTCGTTCAGACTCGGCCGGGCAAGCAGTTCTGCCGCTTCCTGTAAAAACGAGGCGTAGATGAAGCGGAAGCCGCCACCGCCGGTGCCGATTTCTTCCTGCATGCGCACCACCTGGCCGATGAACATCTTGGCCTGCGCCGGATCTTTTTTCGCAGCCAGACTTTCGACGGCATTGGCCAGTCGCCGGATACCGCGCACGCCGATAATCGGCAGCGGCGCCTCCAGCATGATGCGCGTCGTTTTCTTCAACGCCTTCGGAATGACCGCCGCCCAATCCGGTGTCGACGGTTTGCCGGTAGCGTAATAAAGCAGCCCTTTCGGTGCCAGCACGCCCTTGGCGAAGCGCGCCTTCTGCAAGGCGTCGGGGGCGCAACTGACCGGCGTTTCAAACACCGGGTCGGAAAGCTGATATTCGCCGCTGGCAGTATCCCGACCAAAGGCCAGCACGTTGTGGGCGTTGAAGTGGAAGCGCAGGTCTGCCGGCATATAGGGCAGCCAGAATACCGAGGTCTGCATGCCGACCACTTCGCCCGCCACCAGCAATTCATCGAGCCGCCGGGTGCCGGCTGCCGGGTTGCGGAAGGTTTCGAAGCGCATCTTCAAACCCAGCGGCTTTTGCAGGCCCTTGATGATGGCTTTGGGTGGCATGCGGTAAGCCACCAGCGGCAAGCCGTTGATCTTGACGATCGGGATATAGGCGAAAGACATTGCCGACGATAGCCCGAAAGCCATCGGTTCCGAAATCGGCAAGCCGTGGTGGCGCAGGATGGCGGACATGACGCCGCTTTCGCAATGGGAAGCCTGACTGTGCTGGAATGCCATCATTCGGCCCGGTTTAGCTGGTCGACCGTCAGACCCATGGCCTCGGCGTAGCGCCGGCGCAGGGCAGTCGACAGCGAGGCGAAAACGGCGGGGCGGAAATGGCGACGGATGCGCCACTGCCAAAGGCCGGTGGTTTGGGCGAGCAAAGGCACATCCATCCGCGCCTTGTGCATATGGTATTCAAGCGTCGAAGTCAGCCCGGCGCTGACCCGCTGGCGGGCGTCTTCGGCCAGCCGGTTGAGATCATCGACCGCCTGACGGGTGACAATTTCCTCAACCTCCCAGCCGGCCGACTGAACGATCTGCAGCCTGCCATCGGCGCCGCGCGCATAGAGCGCCTTGCGGTGGCCGCCGAGCGTGACGTTGCCTTCCTGCGGAACGTCACTCGCCAGCATGGTCGACCGCCGTCAGGTACATCAGCGAGCCGGTGAAACGGCCGCTTTCGGGGATGAAGCAGAGCAGGCGGTCGCCGGTCTTGAGTCGGCCGCTCTTCAACAATTCGTCAAGCATGATGTAGATTGACGCCGAGCCGGTGTTGCCCTTGGTGTGCAAATTGGTGAACCATTTTTCCTGCGTCACCGGGAAGCCAACCGCCGCCATGCAGTCCGCTGTCGGTACCCGGAAGTATTCGGAGGACATGTGCGGTAGAAACCAGTCCACCGCAGCCGGCGTCAAGCCGCGGGTCGTCATGGCTTTTATCAGCGATTTGCCGACGGTCTGGTAAGCGACGTTTTCGTTGAGCAGGCGGACGTCCTGCTTGATGGCAAAGAGCGAGCGGCTGGCCCATTCCGTAGCCGGAAACGCCTGCCAGCCTTTCAATGACCCATCCGCCTGTTTTTCGCCACCGGCGAGCATGCAGACTTCCATGCTGTCGGCCTGCGAGAGGATGTCGATCCAGTCGATGCGCAGCGACAAGCCGTTACGGCGCGGCGCATCCTGCACAAGAAAGGCGCCGGCGCCGTCGGAGAGCATCCAGCGCAGGAAATCCTTTTCGAAAGCGATTTCCGGGTTGGCTTCCAGTTCGGCGACGCGATGTGCGGATTCGGCGGCAAAGTTGCGCGCCTGGAGCAGCGGCGAGACGAGTTCCGAGCCCGTCGCCACGGCGGTTTTGGCTGAACCGCAGCACACCGCCATGCAGGCATATTTGAGCGCAGTCACCCCGGCGACGCAGATGCCTGCGGTCGACACCACTTCGCAGGCCGGAATGCCCAGTTCGCCATGCACCATGACGCCGTGATTGGGCATTAATTGATCGGGCGTCGAAGTGCCGGTCACCAGGCAGTCAATCTCTTCATTTGCCTGCAGGCCGCGAATGGCTTCGGCGGTAAGTTGGGCATTGGTATGGGTGGTCTGGCCGGTCGCCGGATCAAGCGCGTAGTAACGCTCGCGGATGCCGTTGTTGCGCAGCACGATACGGCGGGCGCGCGACGGCTTGCCGGCGATCATGCCGAGGACGTTTTCGATGGCTTCGTTGTCCACCGACGCATTGGGCAGAAACGCCGAAGTCCCGGTGATGTATGCCTTGCCGCTACTGGTCATATTTTTGTAAGTTGAAGTCCTGCGAGCCGGAAGGCTGTTCAAGCTCGGCGCGTAACCGGTCAAGTCGTGGTTTGAGCAGGGGAGCAAACAACCATTGTACCAACAGGCTTAATGGAACGACCGTTACGATCAGCGTAATCAGATATATGACAAAAACAAGCAGCATCGGCCGCCGCCGCCATTGGCCGCGTTTGCCAAAGGCGCGGATGAGCTTCGACCAGACGCGAAAAGCCCGATGCCCGGCCCGTTCGCTGAGTGCGAGGCGAGGATTGACCGTGGCAGCGCGCAGTCCGGCCAGCATCGGCGCGCCCGATTTTTCACTATCGTGATCAAGCGCATCGGCCAGCGCCCGACCGAAACGGCTGGCCTGGCGAATTTCTTCCGGCGCCACGCCGGCTGGTGGCAAGCCGAGAAAACGGTCACGGCGACCAGTCAGCACCCAGCGCGGTGTGGTGATAAAGGTGGCTAGCGCATGGCCCTGATCGGTAAAGGCCAGATGGTCGCGCAATTGGCCGCCGGCTTCGGCGATCAGGCGCCGCATCGTCTCCTGCGCCGAGAGCCACATGTTGCGGCAGGCCACCAGCGTGATGACCGGTTTGCCCCTGATCAGTTGCTGGCCGGCCGGACTTTGGAGAAAGGCCGTCATCGGCAGCGCCGGGGCCAGATACCAGACCTGATAAGTCAGAATGACCAAGTCGAACTGTCGGTCGGCGGCAATGCTCAACGGTTTTAGCGGTGGCGGATCGAGTTGGACACACTCGGGAAAGGCATCGATGAAATCGACAATTGGCCAAGGCCAGGGGAAGGGCTTCTCCGGGACCAGCGTTTCCAGATGCACCTGATGTCCCGCCGCGCGCAAGGGGGCAAGCACCTGTGCCGTGATCTCGGCCAACTGCCCGGTTTGCGAATAATTGATGACGAGAACGGTTTTCAAGCGGTTTTCTGCGGGCTGGGTAACCCCGAATTTTAGCAAATCCCGCATTGCAGCGGATATTCGGGCAAAACGCCTCTGGAATGTTCTTTTCTATCGGAAAACTTGGGTATTTTGCCCCTTTCGGCTATGATTCGGCTTTCCCGCAGCCTGTCTTTCCATGACCAAATTCGTTTTCGTTACAGGCGGTGTCGTGTCCTCATTGGGCAAAGGCATCGCAGCCGCGTCGCTCGGGGCCATTCTGGAATCCCGCGGCATCAAAGTCACCCACCTCAAGCTCGACCCCTACATCAACGTTGACCCCGGCACGATGAGTCCTTTCCAGCATGGCGAAGTTTTCGTCACTGAGGACGGTGCCGAGACCGATCTGGATCTCGGTCACTACGAGCGCTTCACCAGCGCCAAAATGACCAAGCGCAACAACTTCACTACCGGTCAGGTTTACGACACCGTGCTCAAAAAAGAGCGCCGTGGCGAGTATCTCGGCAAGACCGTGCAGGTTATCCCGCACATCACCGACGAGATCAAGGACAAGATCAAGGCCGGTGCCGAAGGTGCCGATGTGGCGATTGTCGAAGTCGGCGGCACGGTCGGCGACATCGAATCGCTGCCTTTCCTTGAAGCCATTTGGCAAATGGGCATCCAGGAAGGCCGCAACATGGTCTGCTACATGCATCTGACCCTGTTGCCCTACATCCCGACCGCCGGCGAACTGAAAACCAAACCGACCCAGCACTCCGTCAAGGAACTGCGGCAGATCGGTATTCAGCCGGATATTCTGCTTTGCCGTGCCGACCGTTCCATTCCGGTTGAAGAGCGCCGCAAGATCGCGCTGTTCTGTAATGTCATGCCGGAAGCCGTCATCGAGTGTCTGGATGCCGATTCCATTTACAAGATTCCCGGCATGCTGCACGAGCAGATGCTCGACGAAATCGTCTGCCACAAGCTGGGCATCCTGGCCAAGGCGGCAGATCTGTCGATCTGGAAGAAACTGGTCGAGGCGCTTGAGCACCCTCAGCATCAGGTCAAGATTGCCTTCGTCGGCAAATATGTCGACCTGACCGAGTCCTACAAATCCCTGATTGAAGCGATCAAGCACGCCGGGATTCATACCCGCAGCGAAGTCACCATCGAGTACCTCGATTCGGAAAATATCGAGAAGGATGGTTGTGGCGCCTTGAAGGGTGTTGATGCCATCCTGGTCCCCGGCGGCTTCGGTCGACGCGGTACGGAAGGCAAAATTGCCGCCATCCGCTATGCCCGCGAAAACAAGGTGCCTTATCTCGGCATCTGTCTGGGCATGCAACTGGCGGTCGTTGAGTTCGCTCGCGACGTCGCCGGCATGGCTGGCGCGCACTCCACCGAGTTCGTGCAGGACACGCCGTATCCGGTAATCGGCCTGATTACCGAATGGCTGGATGCTTCCGGCAAGCTTGAGAAACGTGGCGAGGATTCCGAACTCGGCGGCACGATGCGTCTCGGCGGGCAGGTCTGCAAGCTGGGCGAAGGCTCGCTGGCCCGTGATATTTACGGTGCGGCCGAAATCACCGAGCGTCATCGTCATCGTTACGAAGTGAATAACACGCTGCTTGCCCAGCTTGAAGAAAAAGGTCTGAAAGTTTCCGGCCGGGCGCCGGGTACCGATCTTTGCGAAATGGTCGAACTGCCGGCTGATGTCCATCCGTGGTTCGTCGCTTGCCAGTTCCATCCTGAATTCACCTCCAACCCGCGTCAGGGTCACCCGCTCTTCATTTCCTACATGAAGGCGGCGCTGGCCAATCAACAGGCTAAAGGCAAATGAAACTCTGCGGTTTCGAGGCTGGTCTTGACCAGCCTTTTTTCCTGATCGCCGGCCCTTGCACGGCCGAGTCCGAACAGCTTTGCATCGATGTCGCCGGACGGATGAAGGAAATCTGCGGTCGACTCGGTATTCCGTACATTTTCAAGGCTTCCTACGACAA
>CAYWNX010000100.1:0-8475 GCA_964459735.1 uncultured Dechloromonas sp.
TAACCATTCACTGTGACACCGCCAGCCGAGATCAGGCCTTGGGTGATTTTGCCGGCAACGCTAGTGGAGGAAGATGAGTTGGTTCCCACACCCAGTGCGTCTGTTTTAGCGCTAGCGATTGAACTGATGGCGATTGTCTCGCCAGCGTTGGCGCCAACTTGGAAAGTTTGCGAATTGAAAGTACCGTCAAGCAGTTTGACGCCATTGAATGTAGATTGGGTAGCTACGGTGTTGATTTGTTGTACCAGTTGTTCTACTTCTGCTTGCAGCGCGGCGCGGTCAGAGGCGCTGTTGGTGGCGTTGGAGGCTTGAACGGCCAGTTCGCGCATACGGGACAGGGAGTCGCTGACGCTGGCCAGTGCACCTTCAGCCGTTTGTGCCAGGGAAATGCCGTCGTTGGAGTTGCGTTGTGCCTGATTGATACCGCTGATCTGTGAACTCATCCGGCTGGAAATGGCCAAGCCAGCCGCGTCGTCCTTGGCGCTGTTGATGCGCAGGCCGGAAGACAGGCGTTGCAGCGAGGTGCTGAGGTCAGATTGCGATTTCGTCAAATTGCGTTGTGCATTGAGTGACGAAACGTTGGTGTTGATAACTTGTGCCATTTTGAATCTCCTTGGACTTGTTGATTTGTTGGCCAGCGCTCAGCGTCAGCCGCTTTAAATCTGGGTGGAGCAAACAGTTTGTTCCGCCGTTGAATCAATTTACGGAGGCTGCAGAGAAAACTTTAGGGAATTTTTGTCTCATTTTTTCGGTTGACCGCAACAGCTGCCGAGACCATCCATCTCGGCAGCGTTCAACTGAAAAATCCGGGAGAATGGGCGCTGTTTTACAACCCATGCTGAATTTGACCCGATGACCGATCCCGACTCCAGAGCACCAACTTTGTCACCAGTTTTGGGCGATGCCTGTAGCAAGGCGATTGAATATCATCGCGCCGGACAATTGGCCGCGGCGGAAACGGTTTATCGGGCCATCTTGAATGCCGAGCCGCGGCACCCGGTGGCTAATTATCAGCTCGGATTGCTCGTTGGCCAGTTGCAGCAACCCGAAGCGGCATTGCCATTTTTACTGACGGCGCTGGAGACCTGTCCCGAGACGGCGGATTACTGGTTAGCCTACATTGAGACGCTGATTCAGGCGGGTCAGACGAATAGCGCACGGGAGGCCTTGGCGCTTGGGCAGGAGCACGGATTGGCAGGTGAGGCTGTCGATGTACTGGTGGTCAGACTTGAGGCGGCATTGCTGCCGGATAGGAGTACTTTGCCGGAGCCGCCTTTGGCTCCGCTATCGGTGCCGGTAAAGGCTGTTTCGGGTAAGGGCAGACGGCCCCACCCATCGGAAGAGGCGCTATTGATCGCCCTTCTTGACCAAGGGCGCTTCAGCGAAGGTGTGGCGTTGGCGCGTGCGATGACGGAGCGTTTTCCACGGCACAGCTTTGGCTGGAAAGTGCTCGGGGCTTTGTTGCGCTCGCAAGGCAATAGCGCCGAAGCGCTGTTGCCGATGCAGAAATCGGTACAGTTGGCGCCGCTGGATGCCCAGGCGCAGAGTAATCTTGGTTTGGTATTTGGCGATTTGAACCGTAGCGTCGAGGCTGAGGCTTGTCATCGCCGGGCGCTGAAAATTGATCCACGATTTGCCGATGGGCATAACAATCTGGGCAGCTCGCTCAAGTTGCTCGGGCGTCTCGCCGAGGCGGAGGCTTGCTATCGCAAGGCCATTGCCTTGATGCCCGGCCATGCCGAGGCTTATAACAATCTTGGTGTGACGTTCTACGATCAACGCCGTTTTGTCGAGGCTGAGGCCGCTTATCTTCAGGCGCTGAATATCCGGCCTGAGTATGCCGAGGCTTGTAACAATCTGGCTAATGCACTGCGGAAACAATTACGGCCAGCCGAGGCGGAAAATCACCTCCGGCGGGCGTTGGTCTATCGACCCGATTTTGTCGATGCTCATTACAACCTGGCCGGCGCCTTAAGGGAGCTTGGCCGGCTCGATGACGCGATTGCCAGTTTTCGGCAGGCATTGGCATTGAAGCCGGGTTTTGTTGAGGCCTATCTCAATTTGGGTCTCACTTTCAGCGAATTGGGCCGCTTGAACGAGGCTGAGCAAAGCTATCGTGAGGCGCTGAGACTAAATCCGGCCTATGCCGGAGCCAGCAATAATCTGGGCGGGGTTCTTCGGCAGCAAGGGCGGTTGCCTGAAGCGGAGGCCAGCTTCCGAGGGGCATTGGCGATCAAACCTAATGACGCCGAGGTGTTCAGCAATCTGATGTTCAATCATTGCTGCACGCCCAATGCATCGATTTCGTATTGTTTCGCGGAGGCACGTCAGTTCGCTGTGCTGCTCGACCGTATTACGGATGAGCGGTTTTTCCGGTGGTCTTGCCCGATGCAGCCAAGCCGTCTGCGCGTTGGCGTGGTCTCCGGAGATTTGCGAAATCATGCAGTCGGACATTGGCTGGAGGGGGTGGTGTCTCATATTGACCCGGCGCGGATTGAATTGATTGCCTATCCGACTCACCCGGAAATGGATGAATTGAGCCGGCGAATTGCTCCTTTTTTTTCGGCGTGGAAACCACTGGTCAATTATGGCGATGAAGAGGCGGCCCGGATGATTCATGCCGATGGTGTTCATGTCCTGATCGATGCTTCCGGCCACACAGCCGGAAATCGGCTGCCGGTTTTTGCCTGGAAGCCGGCCCCGATACAGGTCAGCTGGCTGGGCTATTTCGCCACGACGGGAGTCAGGGAGATTGATTATCTGTTGGGTGATCCGTTTGTCACGCCAGTTGCCGAGGAAATATATTTCACTGAAAAGGTGTGGCGACTGCCCGAAAGTTACTTGTGCTTCACGCCACCGAATGTGGCCCTGGAAGTGAACGACCTGCCTGCCCTGGCGGCTGGCTTCATTACCTTTGGGTGCTTTAACAATCTCGCAAAGATGACTGATGAAGTGGTCGGTCTCTGGTCGCGGATACTCCATGCCGTCCCTCGGTCGCGGCTGTTTTTGAAAACGCGTCAGCTGAACGACCCGGTTATCTGCGATATCACCTATCGACGTTTTGCCGAACTCGATATCCCTGCCGACCGGCTGATTCTCGAAGGCGGATCGCCGCGTGCCGAGCTGCTGGCGGCTTACCAACGGGTGGATATGGCACTGGACCCTTTTCCATATCCCGGCGGTACGACCAGCGTCGAGGCGTTATGGATGGGTGTTCCGCTGATAACCCGCCGCGGCGATCGCTTTCTGTCGCACATGGGGGAATGTATTTGCCACAATGCCGGGTTGGCCGATTGGGTGGCTGCTGATAATGATGACTACGTGGCAAGAGCCATCAGGTTTGCCGCCAATCCGGAACGCCTGGCCGCGACCAGGGCTAATCTGCGTCAGCAGGTGCTCGCTTCACCGCTTTTCGATGCCCCGCGCTTTGCCCGGAATTTTGAGGCCGCGCTTTGGGGAATGTGGCAGCAGTGGCAGACAGAACAAGGAGTTTTGCAATGACCCCAAGCACTCTTATTACCGGTGGTGCCGGTTTCATAGGCTCGCATCTTTGCGACAGGCTGGTGGCAGCTGGCGAAGAGGTGCTGTGCCTGGATAATTTTTATACGGGCAGCAAGGACAGCATTCGCCATTTGCTGCAAAAACCGAACTTTGAACTGATCCGCCACGACATCTGGTTGCCCTTGTATGTCGAAGTGGATCGTATCTACAATTTGGCCTGCCCGGCCAGCCCCGTGCATTATCAGAATGATCCGGTATCGACGACCAAGACCTCGGTGCTTGGCGCAATCAATATGCTGGGCTTGGCCAAGCGGCGGCGGGCGCGGATTCTGCAAGCCTCGACCAGTGAGGTATATGGTGATCCGACACTGCATCCGCAACCAGAGAACTACTGGGGGCACGTCAATCCGATTGGGCCACGCGCCTGCTACGACGAAGGGAAGCGTTGCGCTGAAACCCTGTTTTTCGATTACCACCGGCAGAGCGGCGTGGATATTCGCGTCGTGCGCATCTTCAACACCTATGGCCCGCGCATGCATCCTCGTGATGGGCGGGTGGTCAGTAATTTCATTGTCCAGGCGCTAACCGGAGAGCCGATCACTCTTTACGGCAATGGCAGCCAGACCCGCTCGTTCTGCTACGTCGATGATCTGGTCGATGGCTTGCTGGCGATGATGGGGCAGGAAAATGAGACCGGCCCGATTAATCTCGGTAATCCCGTTGAGTTCAGCATCCATGAATTGGCAACCACCATACTGCGTCTGACCGACTCAAAAAGCCAGCTGATTTTTCGTCCGCTACCTACTGACGATCCGGTTCGACGCCAGCCGGATATTGCCAAAGCGCAAAAGGTGCTGGATTGGCAGCCCAAAGTTGCCCTGGAGGATGGATTGAAAGAGACAATTCACTATTTCAGAAAGCTGCTGGCATGATCAGCGAACCAAACGCCCTGGAGTTTTCTTTCCCATTGATTTCTGCAGCCTGCCCGGTTTGCTCGCATACCGTTGCCGCGCCGTTTTTTGCGGGTGGGGAGCAAACCCTGGCCACGCTGGGCTGGCCGGCATCGGCGGCCGAGGCACAGGCGATGCCCCGCCATCCCCAGGATTTCGTACAGTGTCCGGCCTGCACGCACGTCTGGAACCGTTCGTTCCGCTACGAGGCCATTCCCTACCAGAACAACCCGAACCGGATGTTCAACCGGGGCGGCATCTGGAAGGGGCATCTGGCGACAACACGGGACGGTTTGCTCGAACGTCTCCCGGCAACTCCGACAGTTATTGAGATTGGCTGTGGCGAGGGGCATTTTGTGCGCGGCATGGCGGAGGCGCGGCAGGGGGCGGGGCGGTTCATCGGTTTTGATCCCAATGCCAGCCCCGAGACGGGGCGAGGGGTCGAGTTTCATGCCAGGCTATTTGATCCTTTGGTCGATATGGCCGCTTATGCCCCCGATGCTGTGGTGATTCGCCACGTCCTGGAGCACTTCCGTGCGCCGACTGAACTTCTCGACCAGTTGGCCTGGGGAGCGGCGATGCTCGGGAAGCCATGCTGGCTGTTTGCCGAGGTGCCTTGTATTGACCGGGTATTTGTAACGGATCGTCTGGCTGACTTCTTTTATGAGCATGCCAGTCATTTTTCGACGACTTCTTTTCGTGCGCTGATGACCAGGGCAGGCGATGTGCATGAGCTGGAGCATGGTTACGATGGGGAAGTGGTCTACGCGTTGGTCAGGTTGGGGCTACCGCCAGCATTGCGCCACAGGGCTGCCGAATCGGCGGCGTTCGCGCAACGCGCCGACGCCTCAAGGGCTGTTATTCAGAAGCAACTCGCCCAACTGGTGGATAGTGGCGCCAAGGTCGCCATTTGGGGGGGGACAGGCAAGGCGGCTGCCTTCATCCATCAATTCGGTGCCGATGCAATACGCTTCCCGCTAGTGGTTGATTCCGATCCGGAAAAGGCGGGGACATTCGTTCCCGGGGCGGGTCAGGAGATCAAGTTCCGGGATGTTTTGAAAAACCTTGCAGTGGATGTGGTGATTATTCCTACTCAGTGGCGAGCCCGGGACATCATGGCGGAGATGGCGCGGGAGAATATTTGTCCCGGGCGGGTACTAATTGAACATGGGGGCGCACTCATCGACTTCGTTCAAGGAGAGCATCCGTATTGATCGGGCTTAGTCTTTCGCCCGGAACTGATAGGCGCTGGTCACCATTTTGGTTCAGTCGGTCTTCGTGATTTCCGGGTTTTTTCCTGGTTCACCGCAGCAGGCCAATTGGTTTGGTTAATTACTTAGCACCCGGTTCTTGCCGGTTTGCTTGGCTTTGTACATTGCTTCATCCGCCCGCTTGATGACCATCGCCTGCGTATCTTCCGGCAGCATTTGCGTCACGCCGGCGCTGAAAGTGATCAGTACTTTCTCGTTCCCGTTCAGGAAAAACTTTTTGGTAAGTTCCCGTTGCAACCGGGTGAGGGCAGTCACAGCTTCTTCCAGCGGGGTTTCCGGCAGCAGGATGATAAATTCCTCGCCGCCAAAGCGGGCAACGGTGTCTTGTGGGCGCAGGGTTTCGCGGCAGACGTTAGCCAGGTGAATGAGGGCCTGGTCACCGATATCGTGGCCCAGGGAGTCGTTCAGTTTCTTGAAGTTGTCGATGTCGAGCAGGCCAACGCAGAGCAGGGTGTCGTGCCGCTTGCCGCGCGCCACTTCCTTGTTGAACATGTCTTCTAGGCCGCGGCGGTTGAGGACACCGGTGAGTTGGTCATGGCGAACGAGATCGCTGGTAGCTTCAAGTTCGCTCTCCAGTTCGCGGATTCTTGCTTCGGATTCTTGTACCTTTTGCTGGGTTGACCGCAGCTCGTCGCGCGAACGCTGGGCGTTGATCTGGATATTGCGTGTTTCACGCATGACTTCACCAAGGACGCTGCCGAGATCGGAGATGTCATTGGCCGCGCTGATTTTTTCGGCGCAGATTTCGATTTTGTCGTGGTAATCCGAGGTCGCGTCAGCGAAGTCGGCGAGCTGGTCGACGAAACCGGCGAGCATGTGCTTGATGGCTTCGCGGGCTTCGAAAAGACTGGCCTTGAGCTGACTTTGCTTGAAGAGGACTTCCTTGAGCCGGCGTTCAGCGTCGTCGATGGCGCGCTGGGAGAGCGGCTTTTCGATGATTTCGCGGACAACTTCAATCTGTCCGTGCAGCCAGCGGTCATCGATCACCAATTCGGTAATGTTTTCGACCAGCAGGCGTAGCAGGTTGAGCAGGCTATGCCTCAGCTCGGCCTGGTCTTCGGCCAGTAATTCAAGCTTGAAAGCGAAACGTTTCAGGCGGGTGAGAAATTCCTGCATCTGCCCGGTGCTGGCGGCGGTGCGAATGTCGTTGGCGAGCGCCTTGGCGTCGCTGGAGAGTTGGGGGCTTTCGATTAGCTGGGTGGCGATTGCCGATTCGAGCGTGAAAGCGAAGAGGGTGCGCAGTTCGGGCAGCAGATCGTTGCTTGCTGCGGTCGACGGCGATTCAACGGCAATTTCCGGAGTCGCCACGTCGCTTCCCGCGGCAGCGCCTGATTCCTTTCCCTGGCCCCAGGAGCGCAGCAGGCTTTGCAGGCGATTGAACAGCGTTTCGGGATTGGCGCCACTGCTACTCAGCACGTGTTCCAGGGATTCCCGTTTGCGGGCAGCGGTAAGGCCGATGTGCTTCGCGTCCCATTGCCGCAGCAGGTCGGTGACGAGATCGGCCCAGGCCAGTTTTTGGCTGTCTGCCAGCGTGCCGATGAATTCGACCAGGCGGTTTTTGTAATCCTCCCAATTGGCGGCTTTGACCGCGTCGTCGAGTTGCCTGGCCAGGCGCATCTGGTCAGGGGAGGTTTTGGGCAGGGCGGCTGCCAGAGAGCGTAACTGTTTATCCGGGAATGGTTCGGCTGCCGGCTTGGCGCCGGTAATTTCCTGATAAAGCGTCAGGTAGTTGTCGGGGGTTGGCGGAATACGGCGAACAGCAAGTAAACGCAAGGTCTCGCGGGCGATTTCGAACGGATTGGTTAATGTGGTCATGTTGTAATCTGGTTGATCAGGCTATAATCTCGCCCCGATGCCGCTTGCCCCCGTAGCATGAAGGTCGTGCAGTTGATTTGTAATCATCAGGTAGCGGTTCGATTCCGTTCGGGGGCACCAGTAGAATCAAACACTTAAGCCATTCTTCGGAGTGGCTTTTTTGTTTTTGTCGGTCCGCTGCTCTCTTTTTATTCCCGTCGCCGTCGATGCTTCAAAGTCTGCGTCTGGATGGATGCATGATGATAACCGGGGCGAGAGCGCCGGGAAAATGATTTTCCTGTAGGGCTGACGGCCAGCTGTTCCAGCGGAGATCGCACTGCCGCCTCATCCCTTGGGCTGGAAATAGTGGCACTGCTGCGCCGAGGCTTCCATGACGACCCGGATCGGCTGCTGCTGGCTTTTGAAGCCCAGGGCGCGACAGCCATAGCGGAAACGGGTGTCGTGCGTGATGTAGTAGTGGGCGCAGTCGTTACAGCGCGCCGGCTTTTTGCCGTTGCCGGTGTTTGATCCACGGCCGGTCAATTTGGCACTTTCCGCCAGCCCCGTCCTTCCAGACAGCTATGCATGATCCTGACGTTTGCCTTCGTGACGGCGCCGTCAGCCCCCGAGTAGGCCTGCAGCTTGCAATATTTCTCGTCTTCGCTGTAGTCGCCGCCGGGTTTTTCCCAGTGCCAGGTGGGCCACAAAGCGCAGCCGGTCAGGCTGAGCACAAGAATGAGTGCGAATTTCATGGTGAGGGTCGTCAAGTGATGATGGTTCATTCGCCGATATATCCCGGTGGTCGTTTTTCCATGAAGGCATGAATGCCTTCGGCGTAGTCACGGCTGTTATAGACCACCCGGCGCAGGCCCTGGATGCGCTCAAAGTCTTCCGGTGACAGGGCATGGGCGCCGGCCAGGATGCGTAGCTGCTCTTTCATGACGCCGATGGCGAGTGGT
>CAYWNX010000101.1:0-7548 GCA_964459735.1 uncultured Dechloromonas sp.
TGCGTTCGGGACGCAGGGGTCGCAAGTTCGAATCCTGTCACTCCGACCAAATGCTGTGAAGAAAAAGCACTTAGCCATCCTTCGGGGTGGCTTTTTGCTTTCTGTAATCAGTTATTATCAATCAGTAGTCTTGCGCTTTGTTCTGCTGATTACTTCCGGTGTGATCACGCACAAGCAGTCAATCGAAGCGACTGCCTGACTTCAGATTGCCGTGAGCGGTTTACTGTTCACAAGCCTCAAGGCAGTCTGCGGCTACCCAGTCGATGCCTCCAAGACATCCACTTCCCCTTTTGTGCACGACCCAGAGGTTCCTTCACATAGGGGGGCAGAAGTCCTCGTAGTTCATCGGGGGAATGCTTTGAGGTTGCTGGTTGATACCCTTTCGGTGAGGGAGTGCTGGGGGTTACGGAGAAACGTGCCGTTTTTCGTTCAATCGATACCACTCACAGATTTTTGCATCCAGAAATAGTGCTGTTAGTGGTAAGAACGGTTGGTATTTCATTCTGCGAAGGGCTTAAATGACAAGAATGATGCCTCGGTGTATGCTTTTCGGGTAATGTAAAGTCAGCGCGTGGGGAGCAAGGCAATGACTGATGACTAGATAAGAGAAGCCATTTTGCGCAAGTTCATGCGGATCTTGGCTCATGGTTACGGGGGACTTGATCACTCGCCCCGTAAAAATTCGCATTGAGCCATCAGCTAAGTTTCAACTCAAGGTGACACCGTAAATGGGGTCGTGGACGTCGGTGATGGCATCAAGTTTGACCTCGAAGTGAGGAGCTGCAATGACCTCATTTACTGACAAGATGAATTTCTATGTTTTGCATAAACTGATTATTGTCGGTGAGCGCGAAGGTGCGTTTCTGGGCAAATCGAGGAAGGATCTTGTGCGGGGCGGATTGTTGTTGTCTGCCCGGAAGGAAACTCGCTCGTGGGGGGCAAACCTTTTTGTGTGTGGAATGGGATGGTTGGCGCGAGCACAACGCGGTTTGGTCGCATTCAGTTTGTAGTTTCCAGGTGATGACTTTGGCTATAGGCCCAAAGCGGTCTGAAAAAACGGAAGAATAATTTTAAAAATGGAGTGACTATGATTTTAGTAACCGGAGCTGCCGGCTTCATTGGTAGTAACTTTGTCCTCGACTGGCTGGCGCAATCGGACGAGTCCGTGATCAATCTCGACGCGCTGACCTACGCGGGCAACCTGGAGAACCTGGCTGCGGTCGACGGCGATTCCAGGCATGTTTTCGTCAAGGGCGGCATTGGTGATTTCGACCTGGTCGCCAAGCTGCTGGCCGAACATCGGCCGCGGGCAGTGGTCAATTTTGCCGCCGAAAGTCACGTTGACCGCAGCATTCACGGGCCGGAGGACTTTATCCAGACCAATATCGTCGGCACCTTCCATTTGCTCGAAGCGGTGCGGGCGTACTGGGGCGGGCTGGTTGGCGATGTGAAGGACAGCTTCCGCTTCCTGCATGTTTCTACCGACGAGGTTTACGGCTCGCTGGCCAAGGATGAGCCGGCCTTTACCGAAGCCCACCGTTACGAGCCGAACAGCCCGTATTCGGCGAGCAAGGCGGCGAGTGACCATCTGGTGCGAGCGTATCACCATACGTACGGCTTGCCGGTGCTGACGACCAATTGTTCCAACAACTATGGGCCTTTCCACTTTCCGGAAAAGCTGATTCCTCTGGTCATTCACAACGCCCTGGCCGGCAAGCCGCTGCCGATTTATGGCGACGGCCAGCAGATTCGTGACTGGTTGTACGTCAAGGACCATTGCTCGGCGATTCGCTGCGTGCTGGAGGCCGGCCGGCTGGGTGAAACCTACAACATTGGCGGCTGGAATGAGAAGCCGAATCTGGAGGTGGTGCAGACGCTGTGCGCCATTCTCGATGACCTGAGCCCGCGCGCTGATGGCAAGCCGTACAAGGAACAGATCACTTATGTCACGGACCGCCCGGGGCATGACCGCCGCTACGCGATTGATGCGACCAAGATCGAGCGCGAACTGGGCTGGAAGCCGGCGGAGACTTTCGAGACGGGCATTCGCAAGACAGTGCAGTGGTACCTGGATAACCAGGGCTGGGTGGCGAACGTGACGAGCGGGGCTTATCGGGATTGGCTGGGGAAGCAGTACGGGGGGTGAGAAATTGCCGGGTGAAAAAGCAAGCGATAAAAGCGGATCTTGATTTGTCGCTGTTTATTAACCCTGCAACCCATTCCCGATTAGGCGAGGATGAAGGCAGTTCGCTGAATTGATTGCCGTTTTAATAAAATCCTTTGTCATGAATAAACGAGGGTCTTTGGTTGCTTATCTTCAAGTGTTAAGTGACTGCTGGATTGTTGATTTCACCTGATTATTGAAAAGAGAAAAAATGCGCAAAGGCATCATCCTCGCCGGCGGTTCCGGCACACGTCTGTACCCGGTGACACTGGCTGTTTCCAAGCAATTACTGCCGATCCACGACAAGCCGATGATCTACTACCCGCTGACCACGCTGATGCTGGCTGGCATTCAGGACATCCTGATTATCTCGACGCCACAAGACACGCCGCGCTTTCAGCAACTGCTCGGCGACGGCAGCCAGTGGGGGCTGAGTTTGCAATACGCCATCCAGCCCAGCCCGGATGGCCTGGCCCAGGCCTTCATCATCGGCCGCGATTTTGTCGGCAACGGCGATAGTGCGCTGGTGCTCGGCGATAACATCTTCTACGGCCATGAGTTTGCTCATGACCTGAATGTCGCCGGCCAGCAAAAAACTGGCGCTACGGTCTTTGCCTACCATGTGCATGATCCCGAGCGTTATGGCGTGGTTGAGTTCGATACGGCGGGCCGTGCCGTCAGCCTGGAGGAAAAGCCGAAGGCGCCGAAATCCAACTACGCCGTCACCGGCTTGTACTTTTACGACAATCAGGTGCTCGACATCGCCCGTGATCTCAAGCCATCGCATCGTGGCGAACTGGAAATTACCGATGTGAACCGCGTGTATCTGGAGCGCCAGCAACTTGACGTGCAAGTGATGGGGCGCGGCCATGCCTGGCTCGATACCGGCACGCATGAAAGCCTGCTCGATGCCAGCCAGTTCATCGCCACCATTGAAAAACGCCAGGGCCTGAAAGTGGCTTGCCCGGAAGAAATCGCCTTCCGCAAGAGCTGGGTCGATGCCGCCCAACTCGAAAAGCTGGCCCAGCCGATGCTGAAGAACCCCTACGGCCAATACCTGATGGACGTGTTGAAGGAGCGGGTATTCTGATGCGCGCGACGCCAACGAGCATTCCGGATGTGATGCTGCTTGAGCCCAAAGTCTTCGGCGACGACCGGGGCTTCTTCTACGAAAGCTACAATCAGAAAGCCTTTCAGGAAGCCACTGGGCTGGATGTTCAGTTCGTCCAGGACAACCATTCCAAATCTGCCCGCAATGTGCTGCGCGGCCTGCATTACCAGGTTCAGCAGCCGCAGGGCAAACTGGTGCGCGTTGTGCAAGGTGAAGTCTTCGATGTTGCGGTCGACATCCGAAAAGACTCAAAAACCTACGGCCAATGGGTCGGGCAGCTTCTTTCGGCCGAGAACAAGAAACAGTTGTGGATTCCCCCTGGCCTGGCACATGGCTTTGTCGTGCTCTCGGAAACGGCGGAATTTCTCTATAAAACCACTGACTACTATGCCCCGGCGCATGAACGCTGTATTGCGTGGAATGACCCGAAAATCGGCATTGAATGGCCGTTGACCGCAGAACCTTTGCTGTCTGGGAAGGATAGGGCGGGAGGGCGACTGGAAGATGCTTGATTGAATGGTGAAACGCATCACGATGGGGCTGGATTTGGTTTCGGATGCATGCCCGGTGTCGCTGATGGCGTAACGCCGGGGAGTGGAAACTGCCGCCCCACTGACGCTATGCCGCTTGATTTGATCGCCATACAAGTAATATCATGGCTCTTTCCATACGGTACCGTATGCGGCAGGTCGCATGAGTGCCCTGGTCAAGTTTATTTGGAGAGATAAAGCATGCAAATTAAAGACAAGGTTTTTCTCGTTACCGGTGCCGGGTCAGGTCTGGGTGCTGCGACGGCTCGCGTGTTGGCGGAGGCTGGGGCCAAGGTGGTTCTGGCTGATTTGAATCGTGACGCGGGTGAAAAACTGTCGTTGGAACTCGGTGTGGGCACTTGCTTCGTTGAGACCGATGTCGCTAACGAGGTTTCTGCGGTCAACGCCATTCAAACGGCAATTTCCAGATTTGGCGGTCTGCACGGGCTGGTTAATTGTGCGGGTGTAGCGCCAGCGGAAAAAGTAGTTGGCAAGGAAGGCCCGCATCGCCTGGAGAGCTTTGCCAAGGTGATCAATATCAACCTGGTGGGGACATTCAATATGCTCCGCCTAGCGGCGGAAGCGATGCAGAAGGGAGAGCCGGATGCAGGTGGCGAGCGCGGGGTGATCATCAATACTGCCTCCGTTGCCGCTTTTGATGGCCAGTTGGGACAGGCGGCTTATGCTGCTTCGAAGGGCGGTATTGTCGCCTTGACCTTGCCGGTGGCGCGTGAGTTGGCGCGTAGCGGTATCCGTTGCATGACCATCGCGCCGGGCATTATGGAAACGCCGATGCTGCTGGGTATGCCGCCCGAAGTGCAGGATTCGCTCAACAAGATGGTGCCGTTCCCGACCCGCATGGGCAAGCCGGCCGAGTATGCGGCGCTGGTCAAGCATATTGCCGAAAATGCCTACCTCAACGGCGAAGTCATCCGTCTGGATGGCGCCATCCGGATGGGGACCAAATAAACTATACTTTGGCTCCGCCATTGACCCCAAAGGCACTGCGGTGCCTTTTTTTATTTGCATGTCTGACTCCTCCTGCTATCACTGTGGCCTGCCGATTCCGGGTGATGTTGATCTGTCGGTAAAAATCGCTGCCGAGCCGCGTGCCATGTGTTGTTATGGCTGTCAGGCGGTGGCGCAGTCCATTGTTGATAATGGTTTGGAAGAGTATTACCGCAGCCGCGACTCCTTGCCGGAGTCGCCGCGCGAGGCGATGCCGGCCATCCTCGAACAGTTGGCGCTGTTCGACCATGCCGAATTCCAGAAGAGCTTCGTCAAGGAACTCGGTGAAAACGAGCGGGAGGCCTCGTTGCTGCTGGAGGGTATTACCTGCTCCGCCTGCATCTGGCTTAACGAACAGCATGTGGGCCGGTTGCCTGGGGTGACGGCAGTCGATATCAATTACACCACCCGCCGGGCGCGCGTTCGCTGGAATGAGTCCCGGGTCAAGCTCTCCGATATTCTGGGCGCCATCGCCGCCATCGGCTATCGCGCTTACCCCTATGACGCGGCGAAGAATGAGGAAATTTCTCGCAAGGAGCGGCGCGATGCGCTGTGGCGCCTGTGGGTCGCGGGTTTCGGCATGATGCAGGTGATGATGTACGCCTACCCGGTGTATATCGCCAATGGCGACATGAGTGCCGATATCGAAAGCATGATGCGCTGGGCCAGTTTGTTGCTGACGCTGCCGGTAGTTTTTTATTCCTCGGCGCCGTTCTTTCGCAATGCCTGGCGGGATATCAAGCTGCGTCGCGTCGGCATGGATGTCCCCGTGGCGCTCGGGGTCGGCGCCGCCTTTGTCGCCAGTTGCTGGGCGACGTACAGGCAGTCTGGTGAAGTCTATTTCGACTCGGTGACGATGTTCGTTTTCTTCCTGCTCGGCGGGCGTTATCTCGAAATGACGGCCCGTCAGAAGGCATTGAGCGTGACTGAGGCTTTGGCCAAACTGATGCCGACCTTTGCCCAAAAAATGCCCAATTTCCCGGTCGACCGCAGCACTGAGCAGCGCGTCATCAGCGATTTGTTGCCGGGCGATTTTGTGCTGGTCCGGGCCGGCGATATCGTGCCGGCGGATGGCCGGGTCGTTGAAGGCATCAGTTGCGCCAACGAAGCCTTGCTGACCGGTGAGAGCAAGCCGGTACCCAAGGCTCCGGGTGAGTCTGTGACCGGCGGATCGATTAATGCCGAAAGCCCGTTGGTGGTGCAGGTCGAGCAGATTGGCGATGGGACAAGGCTCTCGGCTATCATCAATTTGATGGAAAGAGCCGCGGCCGAGAAGCCGCGCATCGTCGAAATGGCGGATCGTATCGCCAGTTATTTCGTGGCGGTGCTGCTGGCGGTTGCCGTATTGGTGGCGGTGGGCTGGTATCTGGTCGAGCCATCGAAAGTGCTTTGGATCACGGTTTCCGTGCTGGTTGTCACCTGCCCCTGCGCCCTGTCGCTCGCTACGCCGATTGCGTTGACCGTTGCCGCAGGCGCGCTGGCCAAGGATGGATTGCTGGTAACGCGTGGTCACGCCATCGAAACGCTGGCCCGGGCGACGCATTTTGTCTTTGACAAGACGGGAACGCTGACCACGGGGTGCATGCACCTGATCGACGTCGGCGCGGTCGGAAACTTGAATAGAGATGAGTGTCTGGCAATTGCCGCGGCACTTGAGCAAAACTCGGAGCACCCGGTGGGAACGGCGCTAAGGCGAGCTGCCGGCGAATCGTTCCCGACTGCGGCGGATGCCGTCAGCGAGCCCGGGCAAGGCATTGAGGCGATGGTCAATGAGCAGCGTTATCGGATCGGTCGGCCTGACTACGCGCTGGCCTTGAGCCAGACTGAATTGCCGGATGCTGCGGTCGACTGGCTGGAAAGCGGCGATACAGTGGTAGTACTGGCCGACACCAGCGGTTGCCTGGCGTTTTTCCGGATTGGCGATGAAATTCGTCCTGAATCATCGGCGCTGATTGCTCAACTGCGCTTTGCTGGTAAAAAAATTGTCTTGCTGACCGGGGATGCGCCAGCGGTGGCCAGGCGTGTTGCTGCAGCCTTGGGTATCGAAGACGTTCGTGCAGGTACGACGCCGCAGGGCAAGCACGATTGTGTCAAGGCCCTACAGGCTGACGGTGCCGTTGTTGCGATGGTCGGTGATGGGGTCAATGACGCACCAGTGCTGGCGCAGGCTCAGGTTTCAATCGCCATGGGGGGCGGCGCGCAACTGGCTCGAACGCAATCCGATTTCGTCCTCCTTTCAGAAAATCTCGATCACCTGCGCTATGGCCTGCGCCGTGCGGTTAAAACTCTGCAGGTCATTCGGCAGAACCTCTGGTGGTCGTTTGCTTACAATTTTATTGCCCTGCCGCTGGCTATTGCCGGTTATGTGACGCCCTGGATGGCAGGTATCGGCATGTCGGCCAGCTCCTTGCTGGTTGTCCTCAATTCACTGCGTATTCAGCGTGCGGAGACTGACTGATGGAAAGTATCTACCTACTCATTCCGATATCGGTGATCCTGGTTTTTGCCATTGCCGTCGCGTTCTGGTGGTCGGTGCGCAGCGGACAGTTCGATGATCTCGAAGGGCCCGGATTTCGTATCCTTATGGATGAAGATATGCCGAAATCACAAAATGATGCCCAAGAAAGCAAGAAATCAGAAAAAGTTTGACTTGTGTCAACGTCCACTTAAGGGGTGGCGGGCAATATTGCGGCTGTGTGGAGTGTGAGCTCCACGAAAATTCTCTGTTGGGGTTG
>CAYWNX010000101.1:7558-8403 GCA_964459735.1 uncultured Dechloromonas sp.
CCCTTTTTTTGTCCACAGCACGCGAATTCATCTAGATACTACGCCCTTTGAACTAATTTGACTTAGATAATAGGTAGGTTGATCTATGTCAAATGCCCTTCGATAAACTAGAATACTATCGCTTTCCATGTGCCGCCCGGGGTTGGAGGGGGGTATTCAGTTTTCATTTAACGAGAGGTGGGTTCATGTCGGTAGCGAAAACCACATATAACGATAAGGTTGTACGGCAATTTGCTGTAATGACCGTCATCTGGGGCATTGTTGGCATGCTGGTCGGTGTCATCATTGCGGCGCAGTTGGTCTGGCCGGAGCTGAATATGGGCTTCCTGCATTTTGGCCGTCTGCGCCCGCTGCATACCAACGCAGTTATTTTTGCGTTTGGTGGCTGCGCGCTTTTTGCAACATCTTATTGGTGTGTTCAACGCACCAGCCACGCCCGTCTCTGGGGTGGTCCGCTGGTTCCCTTTACTTTTTGGGGCTGGCAAGTCGTCATTCTGTTGGCCGCCATTACCCTGCCGCTAGGTATTACCAGCGGTAAGGAGTATGCCGAACTGGAATGGCCGATCGATATCCTGATCACGTTGGTCTGGGTTTCCTACGCACTGGTTTTTTTCGGTACCGTCGCCAAACGCACGGTTTCCCATATCTACGTAGCAAATTGGTTCTTCGGTGCTTTCATTATTGCCGTTGCCCTGTTGCACCTGGTTAATAGCGCTGCGGTGCCGGTCTCGCTGACCAAATCCTACTCGGCATATTCCGGCGTGCAGGATGCGATGATCCAGTGGTGGTACGGCCACAATGCCGTGGCCTTCTTCCTGAGTGCAGGCTTCCTGGGGATGATGTAC
>CAYWNX010000102.1:0-8397 GCA_964459735.1 uncultured Dechloromonas sp.
CGACAAATTCCGCGCCGAAAAGATCATGCAGGACAAGCTGTTCGAAAAGGAAAAGGCCGGCAAGATCACCATCCTCTACAACAACGCTGTGGACGAAGTGCTCGGCGACGACTCCGGCGTCACCGGCCTGCGCGTCAAAAACACGCAAGACGGCGCCACGCAGAACCTCGATGTGCATGGCGTATTCATCGCCATCGGCCACAAGCCGAACACCGACATGTTCGCCGGCCAGCTGGAAATGGACAACGGCTACCTGATCACCGAGGCCGGGCGTACCGGCAACGCGACGCAGACCAGCGTCCCCGGCGTCTTCGCGGCGGGCGACGTCGCCGACCAGATTTACAAGCAGGCCTGCATCTCGGCCGGCACCGGTTGTATGGCGGCGCTGGATGCCGAGCGCTACCTGGACCAACTCAGCTAAGCTTTAGAGGCAACTTGACCGACGCCGACGATCTGGCGGCTTTTCGGGCGGCAGTGGCGGATGCCCAGCCATTGCCGGCCTCTGGCCGCGTTCATCTCGGCGGCCCGATGCCGCCACCGCGGCCACTGCAGCATCTGGCCGACGAACGCGCTGCCCTGAAGGAAAGCCTGCATGGCAGCATCAGCTTGCAAGATCGCCTGGAAGGCGGCGACGAGCCAAGTTATCTGCGTGTCGGGCTGGCCAGTAGTGTATTGCGCGATTTAAGGCATGGCCGCTGGGTTGTGCAGGACGAAATTGATCTGCACGGCTTAAATCGCGATGAAGCCCGCCAACTTCTCGCCGCCTTCCTGGCCGAAAGCCTGCATCATGGCAAGCGCTGCGTTCGTATCGTTCATGGCAAAGGACTGCGCTCACCGCAAAAAATTTCCATCCTGCGCCAGCTGGTCCGTGGCTGGCTGATGCAACGCGATGAAGTCCTCGCCTACTGCCAGGCCAAGCCGCAGGATGGCGGCGAAGGGGCGCTGATCGTGTTGTTGCGCTCTCCGAAAAAACAAAAGGCAGCCTGAGCCGCCCACTTGTTTCAAACCAACGACAGAAAACTCAGACCGCAGCCTCGTTGGTTTCACCGGTGCGAATACGCACCACATGCTCAACCGGCATGACGAAAATCTTGCCGTCACCGATTTTGCCAGTGCGCGCCGCCTTGATGATGGCATCGATCGCGGCTTCCGTATGCTCGTTATTGACGACGATTTCAATCTTGATCTTGGGCAGGAAATCAACGACATATTCAGCGCCACGATACAACTCGGTATGACCTTTCTGCCGGCCAAAGCCCTTGACTTCGGTCACCGTCAGGCCGGTGATACCAACTTCCGACAATGCTTCGCGTACTTCGTCGAGTTTGAAGGGCTTGATGATGGCTTCGATTTTTTTCATGTTCGTGCGTCCTCTTGATCCAGTTTCTTAAAATTCGTCTTGATAACGATTGGTAATAGGATAACGCCAATCCTTGCCAAAGCCACGCGGCGTAATGCGAATGCCGACTGGTGACTGCCGACGCTTGTACTCGGCGATGCGTAGCAGACGGACGACACGCCTGACCGCCTCCTCCGGCAGACCGGCCGCGATGATTTCACGGGGGCTGCGGTCTTCTTCCATATAGGCACGAACAATGGCATCCAGCACATCGTAAGGCGGCAAGGAGTCCTGATCGGTCTGATCCGGCTTCAACTCGGCCGAAGGCGGCCGAACGATGATGTTTTCCGGGATGACTGGCGATATTGAATTCCGGTAGCGCGACAGTCGATAGACCAGTGTCTTGTAGACATCCTTGATTACGGCAAAGCCCCCGGCCATGTCGCCGTACAGCGTGCAGTAGCCGACCGCCATTTCCGACTTGTTGCCTGTGGTCAGGACCAGCGCACCGGTTTTGTTGGAAAGTGCCATCAGTAGATTGCCACGAATGCGGGCCTGAATATTCTCTTCCGTGGTATCGGCCGGCAGACCGGCAAAAAGCGGGTCGAGCATCGTCTGGTAGATCTGCATTGCCGGTGAAATGGGGATTTCGTCGTAACGTACGCCAAGCGTCCTGATCATCGCCCGCGAGTCGTCCAGACTCATCTGCGCGGTGTAGGGCGACGGCATCATCACCGCCCGCACTTTTTCGGCGCCCAGCGCGTCGACCGCAACACACAGGGTCAGCGCCGAGTCGATACCACCGGAAAAGCCGATGATGGCGCCCTTGAAACCGCTCTTGCCTATGTAGTCGCGGACACCGAGCACCAGCGCCTGATAAGCCTCGGCTTCGACGGACAACTCGCTCACCATGTCGTCGGAGCGCAAATTTCCGGCATCAAAGTCAACGACACCCAGTGCTTCCACGAACTGCGGCAGGCGCATCCGGCAATTTTGCTGCGCATCGAGGGCGAACGAGGCGCCATCGAACACCAGTTCATCCTGGCCACCGACCAGATTGCAATAAACGGCAGGTATCCCCGTTGCCTTGATCCGGTCGCCCAGCACCTGGGCACGTTGTTCGTGTTTTTCGAGATGGCAGGGCGAAGCGTTGAGAACCAGCAGCAGTTCGGCACCGGCAGCATGCGCCAGTTCGGCCGCACCTGGTTCCCAGATGTCGGCGCAGATATTGATGCCGCACCGGACACCGCCGAGCGTCACGACGCAGGCTTCAGTGCCCGCATCGAAATAACGCTTCTCGTCAAAAACTTCGTAGTTCGGGAGGCGAATCTTGCGGTAAACCGCAGTTTTTTGGCCATTTTCAATGACCGCAGCCGCATTGTAACAACTGCCTTCATGTTCTTGCGGATAACCGACAATCAGGGCGATACCCTCAACCCGGCTCGCCAGTTCATCCAGCGCCCGCTGGCAGGCCCGATAAAAATCCGGGCGCAGCAACAGGTCTTCCGGCGGGTAACCGCATAACGCCAGTTCCGGCGTCAGTAATACTTGAGCGCCGCGCTCTTTAGCCTGCGCGGCGCATTCAACGATACGTTCGACGTTGCCGGTCAGATCACCGACAGTGGCGTTGAACTGGGCAACGGCGATACGCAGCATCGATCAGTAAGCCGGCTTGTCTTTCGCGTCGTTGTAACGCTTGACGCCTTCAGTGATTTCATTCTTGGCGGCATCAATGCCTTCCCAGCCATTGACCTTGACCCACTTGCCCGGCTCAAGATCCTTGTAATGCTCGAAGAAGTGGGAAATCTGCTTGCGCAGCAATTCCGGTGCATCTTCAAAAGTCTTGAATTCCTTGTAGAGCGGGGTCAGCTTGTCGACCGGAACAGCCAGCAGCTTGGCATCTTCACCACCTTCGTCGGTCATCGACAACTGACCGAGCGGGCGGCAGCGGACGACCACACCCGGCGGCAGCGGGAAAGGGCTGATCACCAGCACGTCGACCGGATCACCGTCACCGGCGATGGTGTGCGGGATGTAGCCGTAGTTGCAGGGATAGTGCATGGAGGTGGACATGAAACGATCGACGAAGATCGCGCCGCTGTCCTTGTCGACTTCGTACTTGACGGGGTCGGAATGGGCGGTGATTTCGATGATGACATTGAAATCATCGGGAAGGGACTTGCCGGAAGGAACGTTGTTCAGGGCCATCGTTATCTCTCTGCGTTTGGTTTGAGAACTTGTGATTATAACGTCGTGCTAGAAACTGTCATCGCCAGGCAGCGAGAAACTCCTGCCAATGCGGGGCGCCGATCTTGCCGAGCTGAGCCTTGACGAACTCGCACTCGGCAAGTTCTTCGGCGGCGCTCAATTCGCCACGCAGGCGGCGGAAGCGGTTATAGACCAGATAGGTATTGATCACATCGGTTTCGCAATAGTCGCGAATATCGGCACTCTTGCCGGCCTGCCAGGCTTCCCATACCTTGCCGCCATCCATGCCGAGCTTGCCGGGAAAGCCGAAGAGCTTGGCCAGATCGTCGAGCGGTGCATTGGCGCGGGCGTTGTAAAGCGCCAGCAGATCCATCAAATCAAGGTGCCGGGTGTGGTAACGGCTGATGTAGTTATTCCATTTGAAATCGCGGCTGTCGGCATAGTCGCCGTCACCGAGATCCCAATAACGCGGCGCGCTGACGCCATGCAGCATGCCGCGATAATGCAGCACCGGCAGATCAAAGCCGCTGCCGTTCCAGGAAACAATCTGCGGTGTGAATTTCTCGATGCCGTCGAAGAAGCGCTGGATGATTTCGCCTTCGCTGTGCGCCGGTTCGGCCAGTGACCAGACTTTCAGCCCGTCACTGGTCCGCAGCACACAGGAAATGGTAATGATGCGCTGCAAGTGCAGTTGCAGGAAATCATGCCCGGTTTTGGCCCGGCGCTGCTGGAAGGCGAGTTCGGCAACTTCATCATCGGAAAGCTCAGCCGGCAGATCATTCAACCGACGCAGGCCGGCGACATCGGGAATGGTCTCGATGTCGAAAACAAGGACTGGTTTCACGCCGGAAAGACGCCCGTCGACAGATAACGGTCACCGCGATCGCAAATGATGCTGACGATCACGGCATTTTCCAGTTGCTGCGACAGGCGCAGGGCCACGGCAACGCCGCCACCGGAGGAAATCCCGGCGAAGATACCCTCTTCCATGGCCAACCGCCGGGTCATTGCTTCGGCATCGGCCTGGCCAACGTATTCGATACGGTCGACATTGGTTTTATCGTAAATTTTGGGCAGATAGGCTTCCGGCCATTTGCGGATGCCGGGAATCTGACTGCCATCTTCCGGCTGGCAACCGACGATCTGGATCGCCGGGTTCTGCGTCTTGAGGAATTTGGAGACACCCATGATGGTGCCAGTAGTTCCCATGCTGGAGACGAAATGCGTGATCTTGCCGGCGGTATCGCGCCAGATTTCCGGGCCGGTACCTTCAAAGTGAGCCAGCGGATTATCCGGGTTGCCGAACTGGTCGAGGATGATGCCCTTGCCCTCGTCGCGCATTTTATCGGCCACATCGCGCGCCAGTTCCATGCCGCCATCCTTCGGCGTCAGCACCAGATCCGCACCGAAAGCGCGCATGCTCTGGCGACGCTCGATGCTCTGATTTTCCGGCATGACGAGGATCATTCTGTAACCCTTCATCGCTGCCGCCATGGCAAGCGCGATGCCGGTGTTGCCTGAGGTCGCTTCGATCAGTGTATCGCCCGGCTTGATGTCGCCACGCGCTTCAGCATGGGCAATCATCGACAGTGCCGGCCGGTCCTTCACCGAACCGGCAGGGTTGTTACCTTCCAGCTTGGCGAGAATGACGTTGCCACGCTTCTCATTGTCGGCACCGGGAATACGGACAAGGCGCACCAGCGGCGTGTTTCCGACAAAATCCTGCAGGGTTTTATACATTGCGATTGAGCCACTCGATAAATTGGGAGACGCCCTCCTCTACCGTAGCCATCGGTGCATCGTAACCAGCGGCACGCAGGCGGGTCAGATCGCCCTGCGTGAATGCCTGATACTTGCCCTTCAGGGCCTCGGGGAAGGCGATGTATTCAAGCAAGCCCTGCGCCCGCAGTTCTTCCAATGTTAGCGGCGCTTCGTTTTTTGCCTTGCGACAACCGTTGACCGCAGCCACCGCGACATCGTTGAAACTCTGTGCCCGACCGGAGCCAAGATTGAAGATACCGGATTTTTCCGGATGATCAAGGAAGAACAGATTGACCTTGGCCACATCGCCGACGAAGACGAAGTCACGCATCTGGCCGCCGTTTTCGTAACCATGCGAACCTTCAAACAACTTCACCCTGCCATCGGCCCGGAACTGGTTGAAGTTGTGAAAAGCCACCGAAGCCATCCGCCCCTTGTGGGTCTCACGCGGCCCATAAACGTTGAAATAACGGAAGCCGACGATCTGCGATGAGGGGTCCTTCGCCAGGCGCTGCCGGACAACCTGGTCAAACAAGAATTTGGAGTAACCGTAGACATTGAGCGGCCCCTCGTACTGACGCTCTTCCTTGAAAACGCTGGTGCTGCCATAGGTCGCCGCGCTCGAAGCGTAAAGGAACTGGACATCCTGATCCTGACACCAGTCGAGCAAAATCATGGAGTAACGATAGTTGTTCTCCATCATGTAGCGACCGTCAGTTTCCATGGTGTCGGAACAGGCACCTTCATGGAAGATGGCGTCGATTTCGCCATCGAAATGGCCGGCCTGGATGCGCTCGATGAAGTCGTGCTTGTCGAGGTAATCCGAAATTTCGCAGTCAATCAGATTCTTGAACTTGTCGGCCTTGGTCAGATTATCGACCGCAATGATCTTGGTAACACCACGCTCATTGAGCGCCTTGACGATATTCGAACCAATAAAGCCGGCGGCGCCGGTCACAACGATATACATGGTTTTTCCTTACAAAGCAGCGGCGAGTTCTTCGCGCGTGACAACGGCCGTACCCAGTTTGCCGACAACGATACTGGCCGCAATATTGGCTGTACGGATGGCTTCATCCCAGTCGGCACCCGCCGCCAGCATGACGGCCAGCGTCGCGATGACCGTATCGCCGGCACCGGAAACATCAAATACTTCAAGCGCATGGGCTGCCTGATGATGGACTTCACCCTCGGAGAACAAGGTCATCCCCTCTTCGCTGCGCGTCACCAAAAGTGCTTCGAGGCCAAGTTCGCCGCGAAGTTTCTGCGCTTTGGTAGCCAGTTCCTCTTCGGACGACCAGCGCCCAACCACATCGCGCAGTTCCGAACGATTTGGCGTAATCACCGTTGCCCCGGCGTATTTCGCGTAATCATCACCTTTAGGATCGACCAGCACCGGCTTACCAGCAGTCCGAGCCAGACGGATCATCTCGGCGATATGCATCAGACCGCCCTTGCCGTAGTCAGAGAGGATTACGACATCGGACTCGGCAACACGACTTTCAAACTCCGACAGCTTGGCTTGCAGGATTTCATGCGAGGGCGTCGTTTCAAAGTCGATACGCAACAACTGCTGCTGGCGACCAATGACACGCAGCTTGACTGTGGTATCAATGTTGCGGTCAACATGCAAACCGGCATCAATTTCACCTTCGGCCAGCATGCGGGACAAACTCTGCCCCGCTTCATCGTCACCGACAACAGAGAGCAGCGTCGTTTTGGCGCCCACGGCAGCGGCATTCCGCGCCACATTGGCCGCCCCGCCCAGACGCTCCTCAATCCGCTCAACCTTGACCACCGGCACCGGCGCTTCCGGCGAAATGCGGCTGACTTCACCAAACCAGTAGCGGTCAAGCATCACATCGCCAACGACCAGCAGGCGAACCTGCAAAACCTTTTCCAGCATGCCGCTTACCGCCCCTTATCGCCCAATGGCGAAATATTCGATGCCCAGCTCGCGCACGAACTTGGGATCGTAAAGGTTGCGGCCGTCGAAGATCACCGGGTTCTTCAGTGTCTGCTTGATCGCCTCGAAATCCGGGCTGCGGAATTCCTTCCATTCAGTAACGATGACCAGCGCATCGGCGTTGTCGAGGGCACCCATCGGATTCTCGGCATATTGCAGGCGTGATTCGTCGCCGAAAATACGCTGCGTTTCGTGCATGGCTACCGGGTCATAGGCGGTAACGGTGGCCCCGGCGGCGAAGAGGTCGGCGATCAATTCGCGGCTCGGCGCATCGCGCATATCATCGGTGTTGGGCTTGAAAGAAAGCCCCCAGAGCGCGAAATGCTTGCCCTTCAGGTCGCCGAAGCGGGCCTGCAGCTTGCCGGTGAGGACGTGTTTCTGGGCATCGTTGGCTTCTTCGACGGCGGTCAGCACTTTGAGGCTGATGTTGGCATCGTCGGCCGCAGTCTTGATCAGCGCCTTGACGTCTTTCGGGAAGCAGGAACCACCGTAACCACAGCCGGGGTAAAGGAAGTGATAGCCGATACGTGGATCGGAGCCAATGCCCTGGCGAACCATTTCAATGTCGGCCCCGAGCACTTCGGCGAGATTGGCCAACTCGTTCATGAAACTGATGCGCGTCGCCAGCATGGCGTTGGCGGCATACTTGGTGAGTTCGGCGCTCTTGACGTCGGTAATGATCAGGCGTTCGTGGTTACGCTGGAATGGCGCGTAGAGGGCGCGCATCAGGTGGATGGCTTGTTCCTCTTCGGCGCCGACGACGATGCGGTCGGGACGCATGAAGTCTTCAACGGCGGCGCCTTCTTTCAGGAATTCAGGGTTGGAAACAACGCTGAACGGGATGTCGACCGCACGCTTGGCCAGTTCGTCGAGAATCGCCGCCTTGACCTTGGCGCCGGTACCAACCGGTACGGTGCTCTTGTCAACGACCACCTTGTAATCAGTCATCAGACGACCAATGCCACGCGCTGCAGCAAGCACATACTGGAGGTCAGCCGAGCCGTCTTCGTCGGGCGGCGTGCCAACAGCGATGAACTGAATGGTGCCGTGCTGGACGGCTTTTTCAATATCGGTGGTGAAGTGCAATCGGCCGGCAGCAACGTTGCGCCGAACCATTTCCTGC